>SLPP01000374.1 GCA_007131945.1 Paracoccaceae bacterium
CAGCGCCCGCACCGTCTCCTCGATGTGCATCCACGACCCGCGTTGGGTGTAGTTGTTGAAATGGTCCGCGCCGCCGCCGATCACCATCTCGCCCTTGTCGGACTGGCTCATGTAGCCGTGCACGGTATTGGCCATGACGACCACGTCCATGCAGGGCTTGATCGGCTCGCTGACCAGTGCCTGCAGCGCCACCGATTCGACCGGCAGCCGGAACCCGGCCATGTCGGCCAGCGCCCCCGAATGCCCGGCGACGACGATGCCCAGCTTCCTGCAGCCGATGGAGCCCTGCGTCGTCTGCACCGCCGAGACCTTGCCGTCCACCGCCTCGACGCCGGTGACGGCGCAGTTCTGGATGATGTGCATCCCCATGTCCGAACAGGCCCGCGCATAGCCCCAGGCCACCGCGTCGTGCCGCGCGGTGCCCGCCCGCGCCTGCCAGAGCGCGCCGAGCACCGGATAGCGCGGCCCGTCGAGGCGGATGATCGGCACCAGCCGCTTGACCTCGTCGGGCTGGATGAACCGCGTCTCGACGCCTTGCAGCGCGTTCGCCCGCTCGGTGCGCAGGTAGCCGCGCACCTCGTGCTCGGTCTGCGCCAGCATCATCACGCCGCGCGGCGAGAACATGATGTTGTAGTTCAACTCCTGGCTCAGCGTCTCGTAGAGCGCGCGGGACTTCTCGTAGATCGCGGCCGAGGGGTCCTGCAGGTAGTTCGAACGGATGATCGTCGTGTTGCGCCCGGTATTGCCGCCGCCCAGCCAGCCCTTCTCCAGCACCGCGACATTGGTGATGCCGAAGACCTTGCCCAGGTAGTAGGCCGTCGCCAGCCCGTGGCCGCCGGCGCCGACGATCACCACGTCGTAGGACTTGCGCGGCAGGGGCGAAGCCCAGGCGCGTTCCCAGCCCCTGTGCTGGCGCAGCGCCTCGCGGGCGATGGCGAATACCGAATAGCGTTTCATGCGCGCAATCCCTCGTCCCGGCCGCCCGGCGGACGGCCCGTTGCGGCTCTATTGGAGTGCCGGGGCCTCTCGGCCATGCCTGCAAGCGGCAGGTCGCGGCAAAAACCGACATCGCCGGCAAGCTGCGCGAAAACGCCGCGCCGAGGCGCGCAAACGGGCACGAAAAGATGACCCGGCGCGACCGCAAACCGCAGCCGGCGCGCTTTCGCCCCGCCCGGCGACGCGCTAGAAGGGCCACAGTCAATGAGGAGCGACATGGATCTGTGGCTGTTTCTTCTGCCCGCGGGGGCGATGGCACTGCTCGTCGGCGGGCTCATCGCGCTGGGTTTCCTGCGCGGCGCCGAGGCGCGCGAGGACGCCGCCACGGCCGGCGACGCACCGAAGCGCGAGATGCAGGTCTACACCGCGCAGCTGCGCGAGATCGAGCGCGACCTCGCCCGCGGCACCGTCTCGGCCGAGGAGGCCGGGCGCCTGCGCACCGAGATCGGCCGCCGCCTGCTCGAGGCCGACCGCGCAGAACGCGTCACGATCGCCCGCGCACCCGCCTCGATGCGCCGGCTAGGCCTTGCCTTCATCCCGCTGTCGCTGGTGATCGCCGCGCTCGTCTACTGGCAGGCCGGTGCGCCGGGCTATGCCGACATGCCGCTCGCCCAGCGTCATGCCGAGGCCGCCGCGCAGCGCGCCGCGCGCCCGTCGCAGGCCGAGCTCGAGGCTGCCTGGGCGGTCAATCCCCAGCGTCCGCCCGAGGTCGAGCCCGACGGTGAATTCGCCGCCCTGCTGGCGCGCCTGCGCGAGGTGCTGGAAACCCGCCCGCTCGATCTCGAGGGGCACCGGCTGCTGGCCCGCAACGAGGCGAATGTCGGCAATCTCGCCGCCGCCGCCGCCGCCCAGGCCCGCGTGGTCGAGCTGCAGGGCGCCGAGGTACCGCTCGCCGACCAGGTCATGCTGGCCGAGTTGATGGTTCTCGCCGCCGGCGGCGTCGTCTCGCCCGAAGCCGAACAGGTCCTCGAGCGCGTCCTGCGCAGCGACCCGACGAACGGGCTCGCGCGCTACTATACGGGCCTGATGTTCGCCCAGACCGGCCGGCCCGACCTGACCTTCCGGCTCTGGCGCGGGCTTCTCGACGACAGCCGCCCGGACGCGCCCTGGGTGCCACATCTGCGCGCCACGCTGCCCGACCTCGCGCAGATCGCCGGCGTCCGCTACCAGCTGCCGCCACCCGAGGCCGCCGGCGCCCGCGGCCCGTCCGCGGCCGACATGCAGGCGGCGATGGAGCTCGAACCCGAGGAGCGCGCGGCGATGATCGGCGGCATGGTCGAGGGGCTGGCGGCGCGGCTCGGCGCCTCCGGTGGCCCGGCCGAGGACTGGGCGCGCCTGATCGCCGCGCTTGGCGTCCTCGGCGAGCATGACCGCGCCCGCGCTATCTGGGCCGAGGCGCAGCGGCTCTTCGCCGACCAGCCCGAGGGGCTGGCACGGATCCAGGCCGCCGCGGCCGGCGCCGGCGTCGCGAACTGACCCGGTGGCGGTCCACGGCGACCTCGAGAGCTTCGCCGCCGCGCTGCCGGTCGAGGGGGTGCTCGCCGGGCTCGATCTCGGCACCCGCACCATCGGCATCGCGCTTTCGGATAACCGCCAGAGCGTCGGGACGCCCTTCGACACGATCCGCCGGCGCAGGTTCGCCCTCGACGCGCAGGACCTGCTGGAACGCCTGACGCTGCGCCGCGCGGTCGGCATCGTCCTCGGCCTGCCCTTGAACATGGACGGCAGCGAGGGGCCGCGCTGCCAGTCGACCCGCGCCTTCGCCCGCAACCTTTCGCGGCTGACCGAGCTGCCGATCGGCTTCTGGGACGAGCGGCTCTCCAGCTTCGCCGCCGAGCAGATACTGATCGAGGCGGGCACACGCCGCGCGCGCCGCGCCGAGGTGATCGACAAGGTCGCCGCCGGCATCATCCTGCAGGGCTTCCTCGACCGCCTCGCCGAACTGCGCCGCTGAGCGCCGGCGCTCGGGCGACCTCAGACCAAGTCCGGTTGATCCGTTCGGCAACATTTGCGGCGCTGTTTCGCCCGTGCTTGCCGAAGGGATCAAGCGGAAGCCGTATCAGACGATGCCGTGGTCGAGCAGCGCGTCGGCGACGCGGCGGTAGGCGGCGACATTCGCCGCGCGGCGATAGTCGACGGGCGCGCCGGCGGGGGTGCCCAGCGCCTGCGCCTCGCCCGCCAGTCGGTCGTGCATCCGCCGCATGATCGCGCGCAGCGCCCGGTCGACCTCGTCCGCCGCAAGCGGCTGGAAGACCGCGTTCTGCCCCATCTCCAGCCCCGAGACGGCGACGCCGCCGGCATTCGCCGCCTTGCCCGGTGCATGCGCGATCCCGCCCTCGCGCACGATCCGCTGCGCCTCGGCGTCGAGCGGCATGTTCGCCCCCTCGACGACGATCCGGCAGCCGCTTTCGCACAGCGCCCGCGCCGCCTTGCCGTCGATCTCGTTCTGCGTCGCGCAGGGCATGGCGATCTCGGCCTCCAGCCCCCAGGGCGTGCGGCCGGGATGCCAGGCGAGGCCCATATCGCGCGGCGGCGCCGCGATCCCCTGCCCCGACGCCTTGCGCCCCAGCACCCAGTCCAGCGCCTCGGCCGAGAAGCCGTCGGGCGCTTCCATCAGCCCCGAGGAATCGCTCAGGCTGACCACCTTCGCGCCCAGCGCCGCCGCCTTGCGCGCGGCATGGCCGGCGACATTGCCCATGCCCGAAATCGCCACGCGGCGGCCCGCGATCTCCTCGCCGCGCGCGCCCAGCATAGCGCAGAGGAAATAGACCGCGCCGTAGCCCGTCGCCTCGGTTCGGATGGCGCTGCCGCCGATGCATTGCGACTTGCCGGTGACGATGCCGGCGAAATCGCGGCTGTTGCGCTTCCAGGCGGCGAAGAGATAGCCGATCTCGCGCGGGCCCACCCCGATATCGCCGGCGGGGATGTCGCGCGCGGGGCCGACATGGTGCTGCAGCTCGGCCATGAAGGCGCCGCAGAAGCGCTGGATCTCGGCGTCCGAGCTGCCCTTGGGGTCGAAGTCCGACCCGCCCTTCGCGCCGCCCAGCATCAGCCCGGTCAGCGCGTTCTTGAAGCTCTGCTCGAAGGCGAGGAACTTCAGCACCGAGGGCGTCACCGACGGCGCGAAGCGCAGCCCGCCCTTGTAGGGGCCGACCGCATTGCTGTGCTGGATGCGCCAGCCGCGATTGATCCGCACCCGACCGGCGTCGTCGGCCCAGGCGACGCGAAAGCCGATGGTGCGGTCGGGCTCGGTCAGCCGGGCGAGGATCCGGGCGCGGGCATAGTCGGCATGCGCCTTCTCGACGGTGATCACGTCGCGCGCGACCTCCTCCACCGCCTGCAGGAATTCGGGCTCCTGCGGGTAGCGGTCGCGCAGCTCGGCGATGAAGCTCTCGGTCAGCTCGCGGGCGCGGTCGGTCATCTCGTCTCCTCCTGGCAGCCCCGGTCAAGCTAGCCCGCGCGGCCGCGACGGCGACCCGCCGCACCGGGGCGGTGGACTCCGCGCCCCGCCGCGCCTTTAATCGGGCGCGGTGAAACGGAGGTGACCATGCGCAGCGAGAGGATCGAATTCGAAGGCCATTCCGGCGCGATGCTGGCCGCGCGGCTGGACCGGCCCGAGGGCAAGGTGCGCGCCGCGGCGCTCTTCGCGCATTGCTTCACCTGCTCGAAGGACCTCGCCGCCGCGCGCCGCATCGCCGGCGGGCTGAGCGCGCGCGGCATCGCGGTGCTGCGCTTCGACTTCACCGGGCTCGGCCATTCCGATGGCGAGTTCGCCAATACCGATTTCAGCTCGAATCTCGGCGATCTGCTGGCCGCGGCCGGCTGGATGGCGGAGAACGGCCTGACGCCGCAGCTGCTGATCGGCCATTCGCTGGGCGGCGCGGCGGTGCTGGCGGCGGCGCCCGATATCGACGGGGTGCGCGCCGTGGCGGCGCTGAACGCGCCGGCCGACCCGGCGCATGTGCTGAAGAATTTCGGCGCCGCGCTCGACCGGATCGAGCGCGACGGCCGGGCGACGGTGACGCTCGAGGGGCGCGACTTCACCATCACCCGCGACTTCGTCGAGGATGTCCGCGCCGCCCGGCTGACCGAGGCGCTCGGCCGGCTGAAGGCGGCGCTCCTGATCCTGCACGCGCCGCGCGACGAGGTGGTCGGGATCGCGAACGCGGCCGAGATCTTCAAGGCGGCGAAACACCCGAAGAGTTTCGTCGCGCTCGACGATGCCGACCATCTGGTCTCGGCCGGGCGCGACGCCGACTACGCCGCCGAGATCATCGCTGCCTGGGCCATGCGCTACCTCGATCTCGCCGACGAACCCGCGCCCGCCGGCGCCCCCGAGGGCGTCACCCGCACCGCCGAGGCCGAGGGCGGCGGGCTGCGGCAGGAGATCAGCGTCGAGGGCCGGCACCGCCTTATCGCCGACGAGCCCGAAAGCCTCGGCGGCACCGGCATGGGGCCGACGCCCTACCAGTTCCTCGCCGCCGCGCTCGGCGCCTGCACGACGATGACGCTGCGCATGTATGCCCGCCACAAGAAGCTGCCGCTCGACCGGGTCGCCTGCGACGTGACCCATGCCAAGCGCCATGCCGAGGACTGCGCCGATTGCGAGAAGCCGGGGGCGAAGATCGACGTCTTCACCCGCCGCATCCGGCTCGAGGGCGATCTGTCCGACGAGGACCGCGCGAGCCTCCTGCGCATCGCCGACCGCTGCCCCGTCCACCGCACGCTCGAGGCCGAGGCGCGGATCGAGACCGGGCTCGAGACCTGACGCCCGCAGCCGCCCCCGCCCGATGAACGAGCTGACGGGGGCGCTCCCGCCCCTCGTCAGGCTGTGCGTGCCGCACAACCTTCCTCGCGTTGGGCCGGGCCGGGGGGCGCTGCCCCCCGGA
>SLPP01000255.1 GCA_007131945.1 Paracoccaceae bacterium
CGGCGGCGGCGGCGTCTCGCGCGCGGCAAGCGCGGCGGGCAGGAGCGCCGCCAGGGCGGCGCAGGCAAGGAGCGTCGGCAGGGGGCGCATGGTTCCGTCTTGAAAACCGATCGGGAAAGTTCTAACCGCCAGTGGCCCGCGCGCAATGCGGCCGAGTTCACGGCTGCGCGACGGGCGGGACCCGGCGCCTTCCTCCTGCCACGCGCCGCGCGCCCCTGCAACAGCCCCGCGCCCGCCGGCGCCGAAGGAGAGAGCGACATGTTCCGCGGATCCCTGCCTGCCCTGGTGACACCGTTCAGGGAGGGGGCGGTCGATTTCAAGGCGCTGGAAGAGCTGGTCGAGTGGCATGTGGCCGAGGGCAGCCAGGGCCTCGTCCCCGTCGGCACGACCGGCGAGAGCCCGACGCTGAGCCACGAGGAGCACGAGCAGGTCATCGAGGCGGTGGTCAAGGCCGCCGCCGGGCGCGTGCCCGTGATCGCCGGCGCCGGGTCGAACGCGACGGCCGAGGCGATCCGCTTCCTGCGCCACGCCGAGGCGGTCGGCGCCGATGCCGCGCTGGTCGTCACGCCCTATTACAACAAGCCGACCCAGGCCGGGCTGATCGCGCATTACCACGCCCTGCACGAGGCCTGCGACCTGCCGATCATCATCTACAACATCCCCGGCCGCTCGGTCGTGGACATGACGCCCGAGACGATGGGCGAACTTGCCCGCCTGCCGCGGATCATCGGCGTGAAGGACGCGACCGGCAAGCTGGAGCGGGTGAGCATGCAGCGCGAGACCTGCGGCAAGGATTTCATCCAGCTCTCGGGTGAGGACGCCACCGCGCTCGGCTTCAACGCGCATGGCGGGGTGGGCTGCATCTCGGTCACCGCGAACGTGGCGCCGCGGCTCTGCGCCGCGTTCCAGGCGGCGACGCTCGCCGGCGATTACGCCAGGGCGCTCGATTACCAGGACCGGCTGATGCCGCTTCACACGGCGATCTTCCTCGAACCCGGGCTGGCGGGCGCGAAATACGCGCTCGCGCGGCTCGGGCGCTGCACCGAGGAGGTGCGCCTGCCGCTACTGCCGGTGACCGAGAATGTGCGCCGCGCCATCGACGAGGCGATGGAAATCGCGGGCCTGACTGCCTGACGCCGGTGGCGTGAGGCCGCGACCCGGTCGCGGCCTTCCTTCGCGGCGGGTCTCCGCTTGGCACCCGTTCCGGGCATCGGCCAAAGGTTTCGTTGCGGTTAACGGCCGCGTTTTATGGATTTATTACAATGACTTGTGAAAGCGTCCGCATGCGGACGCTTTCTTTTTTCGCGCGCCGGGGCCTCGGTTGCCACCGGGTTTCGCGCCGCCGGGCTGCGGGCACGGGCGGTGCTGGCACGCCGAGGCTTGTTTTTCCCGCCGGTCATGCCAAGCTGGGGAAGCTCATTCATTCAGGGAGTTGGATCATGCGTATGGCAACGGCTTTCGCGGTCCTGGGGATTTTCGCGCTGGCGGCCTGCGAGCTCGAGCCGCCGCCGCCCGACAGGCCGGGCTGGGGCGGGCGGCCACCGCATCATGGCCAGGTGAACATCGAGCGCGCCGAGCGCGCCTGCGTCGCGCAGGCGCAGCGGCAGGGGCTTCGGGTGCGCCGGATCGTCCAGACCGACATCGTGACCGACAGGCGCGGGCGCGTGATCGGCACGCACACAATCCTTCGCGTGTCGCGCGGCGGACGGATCTACCCGGTACGCTGCAACTACACCTTCGACACCCGAACCGCCCGGATCACGTCGCTCCGACCAGCGTGACGCCGGCCGCGCGCATCTGCTCGAGCGCCTGCGCGAGCGATCCGTCGAGGTCGATCGCCCGGCAGGCGCCGAGCTCCACCGTGACCACGAAGCCCAGCCGCGCGGCATCGAGCGCCGAGTAGCCGACGCAGAAATCGGTGGCCAGCCCGACCAGCGTGACCGAGCTCACGCCGCGGCTGCGCAGGTAGCCCTGCAGCCCGGTCGGCGTCGTGCGGTCGTTCTCGAAGAAGGCCGAGTAGCTGTCGATCTCGCGCCGGAAACCCTTGCGCAGGATCAGGTCGGCCGGATCGGTGCGCAGATCGGGATGGAAGGCCGCGCCGGGCGTGCCCTGCACGCAATGCGTCGGCCAGAGCACCTGCGGACCATAGGGCATCTCGGTCATCGAGAAGGGCCGGGCGCCGGGATGCTGCGCCGCGAAGGAGCGGTGATCGGCCGGGTGCCAGTCCTGCGTCAGCACGCGCACGGCGAAATCGTCCATCATCGCGTTGATCGGCGCGACGACCGCGTCGCCCCCGGCCACGGCCAGCGCCCCGCCGGGGCAGAAATCGTTCTGCACGTCGATCACGATCAGGGCGTCGCTGGCCGGGCGCATGGCGATCTCCTTGGCTTTCGCACAGGCCTAGAAGCCCGCGCCGGGCAGGTCAAGCCGCCCCGGCCTTGCGCCGCCACGAGGCTTTGCCCTAACTGGACCGACCCGCAGGAGAGGCGCCGATGACGATCGACACCTGGGACGAGATCCGCACCGCCTGGCATGTCGCGCGCGCCGGCACGGTCAGCGGCGCGGCCGAGGCGCTGGGCGTGCACCACGCCACCGTCATCCGCCATGTCGATGCGCTGGAGGCGCGGCTGGGGGTGAAGCTCTTCCAGCGCCATGCCCGCGGCTACACGCCGACCGAGGCCGGCGAGGCGCTGGCCCAGGTCGGCCGCACCACCGACGAGCAGTTCGCCCAGCTCGCCGCGCGGCTGCGCGGGCTCAGCGGCGGGATCGAGGGCGATCTCGTCGTCACCACCGTGCCCGAGCTCTGCGCGCTGGTCGTCGAGGCGCTGGCGCCGCTCATGGCCGAGCATGCCGCGCTCAACCTGCGGCTCAGGACCGACCGGCGCGTCCTGCGGCTGGAATACGGCGAGGCGCATGTCGCGATCCGCGCCGGCGGCCGGCCCGAGGAGCCCGACAACGTCGTCCAGCTGCTCTGCCGCCGGAAGACCGCGCTCTATGCCGCACCCGCCTACCTCGAGGCGCATGGCCAGCCGGAAAGCGACGCCGATCTCGCCGCGCATGTCTTCGTCGGCGACGATCTCGACGAGAGCCGCGCGCCCTATTTCCGCTGGCTCATGGCGCTGGGCGCGCGGCGGGTGGTGCGCAGCAACGACCCCTACGGCCGGCTCGCGGCGATGCGCGCCGGGTTGGGACTCGGCTTCCTCGTCGAGGGCAGCGACGTCGCCGGGCTCGAGCTCGTCCTGCCGCCGCGCCCCGACTGGGACGTGCCGCTGTGGCTTGTCACGCATGTCGATCTGCACCGCACGGCCAAGGTGCAGGCGGCGGTGGCGGCGCTGAAGCGGGGCCTCGGGGCGTGAGCCTCGCCACGACCGCGAGCCCGGCGCGCCGCGCAGCACTCCAGGGCCATGCGGCGATGCTCGCCTTCTCGGCGCTGGTCGCCGGCTCGTTCAGCCTCGGCGCGCTGATCGCCAACGAGATCGACCCGGCGGCGATGAACGCGGTGCGTTTCCTGCTCGCCGCGGCGGTGCTCGGCGGGCTGGCGATGGTCCTGCCGCGGCATGGCGGCTTCCGGACGGAGCATTTCCGCGCCCCCTGGCGCTACCTGCTGCTGGCGGCGCTCTTCGGCGGCTATTTCGTCCTGATGTTCGAGGGGCTGAAGACCGCGGCCCCGGTCTCGGCCGGCGCCGTCTTCACGCTGACGCCCCTGATCACCGCCGCCTGCGCCTGGCCGCTCCTCGGCCAGCGGCCCGACCGGCGCATCCTCGTGGCGCTGGCGATCGGCGCGGCGGGGGCGCTGTGGGTGATCTTCCGCGCCGATCTGCGCGCCTTCCTCGCCTTCCAGGTCGGCCGTGGCGAGGCGGTCTATTTCCTCGGCGTGATCCTGCACGCGGTCTTCACGCCGATGCTGAAGAAGCTCAACCGCGGCGAGCCGGCGCTGGTGACGACGGCGCTGGTCATGGCGGCGGGCTTCGTGCTGCTCGCCCTCTGGGGCTGGCGCGAGATCGCGGCGATCGACTGGCTGCTTCTCGCGCCCTGGATCTGGGGCGTGATCCTCTATCTCGTGCTGGCGACGACGGCGCTGACCTTCGTGCTTCTCAACTTCGCCGCGCAGCGCCTGCCCTCGTCGAAGGTCATGGCCTATACCTACCTGACGCCGGCCTGGATCATCCTGTGGGAACTGGTGCTGGGTCACGGCGGACCGGGCGCGCTGATCCTGCCCGGCGTCGGGCTGATCGTGGTGGCGCTGCTTCTGCTTCTGCGCGAGGATCGCCCGGCGGCGCCCCGGCCCGCGGCCTGACCCGGTTCACTCGCTCAGCCGATCGGCGATCTCGGCGCGCAGCGCGTCGATCCGGGCCGACAGTTCGCGGCGGGTCGCCTCGGCCGCGGCGATGTCGGCGTCCAGCGCGTCGACCCGGGCGCGGCGGGCGCGCGTCGCCTCGCCGTCGTCGTCGAGCCGCACGATCAGGTCGACGAGCCGCGTCTGCTCGCGTTCGAGCGCCGCGATCTCCTCCTCGGCGCGCCCGAGCCCCGCCTGCGCGGCGACGAGATCGCGCCGCAACCCGGCGATCGCGGCGAGCCGCTCGCGCAGCGCCGGGTCGGGGCTCAGCGTCTCCCACCGGGCGAGCGTGGCGAGGTCCATGTCGGCGACCCCGTAACGGCGCAGCCGCGGCTGGCGTTCGCGCACGACATGGGTGACCTCGGCGCCCGCCGGCAGCTCGATCCGCCAGCGCCAGGCATCGGGCCGCGCCTCGACGCCCTCGGGGTCATCGAGCGCCCAATCGTCGGCGCGCGGATGCTCCAGCGTCAGCACCCGGCCGATGGCCGGCGCGCCGGTGATCCGGTAGCGCGTCTCGCGCAGGAGATCCTCGGCCACCTCGAGGACGCCGCGCACCAGCCGCATCTCGCGCACCACCTCGTCGCGCGCCGCGCTCTCGCGGATCTCGATCGCGGTGTCGAGCGCGAAGTCGACCACCGCCCGTCCCTCGGGCGGCAGTTCGGGGATGAGCGCGTCGCCGGCATGGCCGATCCCCTCCTCGTAGAGCGTCAGCACGCCCGCCGGCAGGCGAAGGGGCAGCGGGTTCGCGATCTCGAGCGCGATCCGCGGATGCTGCGCGCCGCTGCCGCCGCGATGCAGGAAGAGCCGCGCCTCGGGCAGCGACTGGGTCAGGAAGGGCAGGCTCAGCATCTGTCCGGCGGGCAGGGTGACGGGTTCGGCCAGCGTGAAGCGGGTGACGCTGTCGCTGTCGGCGGCCGCCACCTCGGCCACGGCGGCATCGGCGGCCATCGCCTCGGGCAGGCCGAGCTGGCGCGCGAGGGCAGGCGCGGGGGCGGGTTCGCGCCAGGGCGTGCGGCGGGCATAGAGGTCCGGGGCGATGGTGCGGACGGCGCCGGTGGCAAGCGTCAGGCGCACCGCGTCCCAGTTGCGGCCGGTGGCGTTCTCGATCACCGCCCAGCCGGTCAGCTGCAGCCCGCCCGCGCCCCCGTCCGAGCCCCCGTCCGGGCCCGCGACCGCGCGCCAGGCGGTGCGCCAGGCCGGGGCGGTCTGCAGCCAGCTCAGCCCGGCTGCGCGCGCGCTCTCGTCGTCGGTTTCGATCGCGACCGCGAGCCGCCGCGGCGCGGGCCCGGCGCGCAGCGCAGCCAGCGCGCGGTCGAGCCCGGCGCGGTCGGCGGGATCGGCCAGCTCGACGCGGATCCCGGCGCCCAGCCAGAACTCGCGCAGCGTGCCGTCGGGCTCAAGAATGGCGAGGACCGGGCAGCTGCCCTGCTCGCAGTCGCGCGCCGCGACGCCGAGGATGCGCCCCTCGATGCGCTCGCCCCGCGCCTCGACG
>SLPP01000068.1 GCA_007131945.1 Paracoccaceae bacterium
GACAGCCGGTCGGGCGTGTAGTACCACAGCTCGTGGCCGCGCGCCTGCGCCTCCTCGGCGATGCGGAAGGTGCTGTCGGCGTCGATGTTCACCCGCTCGACCGGGTCCATCTGGAAGGCAATGCGCAGCGCCATGCGGGCTCCTGTCGGTTGCGGCGTCCCGGTTGACTTGATGCACCGCGCTCCGGCTGGATGCAATCGGGGTGGATGCGATCGGGCGGAGGCCGCGCGGTCAGGCGCCGAGCGCGTTCTCGATCACCTCGACCCGCCCCTGCGCATCGACCAGCGCCACGTCGATGCGCGCCGGCGTGTCGAGCCCCGCCGGCTGGCCGCCCAGGAACTCGGCCGCGGCCGCCTGCAGCCGCGCCATCTGCGCCGGTCGCAGCCGCTGGGCGGCGGCGGCGAGATCGCGCGCCTTCTTCACCTCGACGAAGACGAGCCCCGCCCCCCTGCCATCGGCGCCGCCCTCGCCGTCGCGCAGGATCAGGTCGATCTCGCCGCCCCTGCCCCGCCAGCGCGTCGCCAGCACGGTCATGCCCCGCGCCGCATAATGCCGCGCCACCTGCGCCTCGGCCAGCCGCCCGGCCTGGTGCGCCAGCGCGCCGCGCAGCCGCTCAGTCATCGCCCCGCCCCCGCTGCCGCGCCAGCGCCGTCTGGTAGACCTGCCGGCGCGGCAGGCCGAGCTCGGCCGCCACCCGGTCCACTGCCGCGCGCAGGCTGTCCTCTTCAAGCGCCATATCGAGCGCCGCCTCCAGATCGTCCGCCGCCACCGCCGCCGCCGCCGGTCGGTCGGTCAGCACCACAACCTCGCCCTTCACCTCGCGCCCGGCGAACCGCTCGGCCAGTTCGCCCAGGCTGCCGCGCAGCACCTCCTCGTGCCGCTTGGTCAGCTCGCGGCAGACCACCGCCGCGCGCCCGGCGCCGAAGACCGGCACCATCTCGGCCAAGAGCCGCGCGACGCGGCGCGGCGATTCGTAGAAGATGCATGTGGCCGGGATCGCCGCCGCCTCGGCGAGATACGCCCTGCGCGCCCCGGATGCGGCGGGCGGAAAGCCGAGGAAGGCGAAGCGGTCGGTGGGCAGCCCGGCGACCGCCAGCGCCGCCAGCACCGCCGAGGCGCCGGGCACGGCATGCACCGCATGGCCCGCCGCCAGCGCCGCGCGCACCAGCTGGTAGCCCGGATCGGCCACCAGCGGCGTGCCGGCTTCCGAGGCATAGGCAAGCGACTTCCCCTCGGCCAGCGCCGCCAGAAGCCGCGGCCGCATCCGCGCGCCGTTGTGGTCGTGATAGGCGAGCAGCGGCCGCCCACCGGGGCTCAGCCCGTGGATCTGCATCAGATGGCGCAGGCTGCGCGTGTCCTCGGCGGCCAGCACCTCGGCCTGGGCGAGGACGTCGAGCGCGCGCAGCGTGACGTCGCGCGCCGCCCCGATCGGGGTCGCGACGAGCCACAGGCCGGGGGCGAGCGGCGCGGGCGCGCTCATCGCCGGGCCGTCATGGTCTCGGGGCTCATCGCGCGGCTCATCTCGGGGCACTCATGCGTTTACTTCGCCCCCTTCAGTCCGTAGTCTGGGACGGCCGTTTCTGCAGGACGCCCGGAAGGAGCCCCATGACTGCCGTTTTCTCTCTTGTCCGCTGGCTTGGCAAGTACGCGCCGCTGCGCGGCCTTGCCGCGCTCACCGGTGTCCTCGCGCTGGCGGCCTGCGAACCCATGGCCTTCACCGGCGCCGCGCCCTCCGCGCCGCGCGTCGATCCGGGCACGCCGGTCCAGGTCGCGCTGCTGGTGCCCTCGGGTGCGGGCGATGCCGGCAGGAATGTCCTGGCCGAGAGCCTGGAGAACGCCGCCCGGCTCGCGGCGCGGGATCTCTCGGGCGTGCGCATCGACCTGCGGGTCTATTCCACCGCCGGCAACCCGCAGCTGGCCGCGCAGGCCGCCGCCCGCGCCGCCGACGAGGGGGCGCAGATCATCCTCGGCCCGGTCTTCGGCTCCGAGGCGCGCCCGGCGGGTGAAGCCGTGGCCGCGCGCGGGATCAACGTGCTCAGCTTCTCCAACGACATCTCGGTCGCCGGCGGCAATGTCTTCGTCCTCGGCCTGACCTTCGAGAACACCGCCAGGCGGCTTCTGAACTACGCCGCCAGCCAGGGCCGCGGGCAGGTCATGATCGTGGCCGAGCGTACCCCGTCCGGCCGCGCCGCGATCGATGCCGTGCGCATGGCCGCGCCCGGCACCGGCGCCAGCGTCGTCGCCGTCGAAACCTTCGAATTCTCGCAGCAGGGCGTGGTGGAGGCGCTGCCGCGGATATCGGAGACGGCGCGCGGCTCGGGGGCGGACACGATCCTCTTCTCGTCGGGCAACGACGGGGCGCTGCCGCTGCTGGCCCAGCTTCTGCCGGACAACCGCGTCGGCCCGCCGCGCTTCCAGTACATGGGCCTGACCCGCTGGGACATCCCGCCGGCCTCCCTGCAGCAGCGCGGCCTGCAGGGCGGCTGGTTCGCCAAGCCCGACCCGGCGCTGGCCGCCCAGTTCGAGGATCGCTACCGCGCCGCCTACGGCGCCAGCCCGCATCCGATCGCCGGGCTGGCCTATGACGGCATTGCCGCGGTCGGCGCGCTGATCTCGACCGGGCGCGGCGATGCGCTGTCGCGCGCGTCGCTGACCCAGGGCTCGGGCTTTGCCGGCGTCAACGGCGTCTTCCGGCTCCTGCCGAACGGGCGCAACCAGCGCGGCCTCGCCGTCGCCACGATCCGCGACAACCAGGTGGTGATCCTCGACCGCGCGCCGCGCAGCTTCGTCGGCCCGGGGTTCTGAAGGTCCGCCGAAGGTGACCCCCGGCCTGCCCGGCGCTCCGACGCTGCCGCCCGGCGCCACGCAGGGCGCCGGCACGGCCTTCGCCGCCCCGCCCGCCCCGCGCGAGCCGCTGATCATCGAGCCGGCACGGATCGTCGATCTGCCCGACCTCGACCGCCGCCTTGCCGAGGCGCTGGCGGCCGAGGACGACAACCGCGCCCGGCGGCAGGCGGTGGTGCAGGTCCTGGCCGAGGCGCTGCGCCGCGGCAACGCCACGCTCGGCGCCGCGCTCGCCGCCGCGCCGCGCGACGCCCGCGCCTTCGTCCGCGCCCAGACCTGGCTCGTCGACGTCATCGTGACCGCGGCGGTGAACGTCGCCGGCACGGCGCTGCACCCGCTCCACAACCCGACCCGCGGCGAGCGGCTCTGCGTGATGGCGGTCGGCGGCTACGGTCGGGCCGAGATGGCGCCGCATTCCGACGTCGACCTGCTGTTCCTGACGCCGTGGAAGGTCACCGGCTGGGCGGAAAGCGTGATCGAATCGACGCTCTACATCCTCTGGGACCTGAAGCTGAAGGTCGGCCATGCCAGCCGCACGGTCGAGGACTGCCTGCGTCTGGCCCGCGACGACACCACGATCCGCACCGCGCTGCTGGAAAACCGCTGGCTCTGCGGCGACCGCGATCTCGGCCGGGTGCTCAAGGACCGGCTCTGGACCGAGCTCTTCCCCGCCACCCGGTCGCAATTCGTCGAGGCCAAGCTCGCCGAGCGCGCCGAGCGGCACCGGAAACAGGGCGGCGCGCGCTACATGCTCGAGCCCAATGTCAAGGAGGGCAAGGGCGGGCTCAGGGACCTGCAGACGCTCTACTGGATCGCGAAATACATCTACCGCGTCGGCCAGGCGGCGGAACTGGTCGAGCACGGCTTCTTCACCGAGGAGGAATACCAGACCTTCCGCGAGGCCGAGACCTTCCTCTGGGCGGTGCGCTGCCACATGCACCACCTGACCGGCCGCGCCACCGACCAGCTGACCTTCGATCTGCAGGTGCTGGTCGCCGAGCGGATGGGCTATGCCGATCACGGCGGCAGGCGCGGGGTCGAGCATTTCATGCAGGCCTATTTCCGCCACGCCACCCATGTCGGCGAACTGACCCGCATCTTCCTCACCGGGCTCGAGGCGCGGCATGTCAAGCGCGCACCCGACCTCTTGCGCCTGCTGCGCCGCAGGAAGAAGGTCAGGCCCGGCTACCGGGTGGATCTCAACCGGCTCAACGTCACCGATCCCGGGGCCTTCCTTGCCGATCCGCTGAACCTCCTGCGCATCTTCGAGGAGGGGCTGCGCACCGGGCTGCTCTTGCATCCCGACGCGATGCGGCTCATCGCCGCCAACCTGCACCTGATCGACGCCGAGCTGCGCGAGAACCCCGAAGCGGTGCGCATCTTCATCGACCTGATGCTGAAACACGGCAATCCCGAACGCGCGCTGCGGCGGATGAACGAGCTCGGCGTCCTTTCCGCCTTCATCCCCGAATTCGAGCCGATCGTGGCGATGATGCAGTTCAACGTCTACCACCACTACACGGTCGACGAGCACACGATCAGGTGCATCAGCGTGCTCGCCCAGATCGAGCGCGGCGAACTGGTCGAGGAACTGCCCATCGCCAGCCGCATCCTCGAGGAAGGCGTCAACCGCCGCGTGCTCTACGTCGCGCTGCTTCTCCACGACATCGGCAAGGGCCGGCCCGAGGACCACTCGATCCTCGGCGCGCAGATCGCCCGCCGCGTCGCCCCCCGCCTCGGCCTCAATGCCGAGGAATGCGAGACCGTCGAATGGCTGGTGCGCCATCACCTGCTCATGTCCGACACCGCCCAGAAGCGCGACATCGGCGATCCGCGCACGGTGCGCGACTTCGCCAAGGCGGTGGCGACGAGGAAGCGGCTCGACCTGCTGACCGTGCTCACCGTCTGCGACATCCGCGGCGTCGGCCCGGCCACCTGGAACAACTGGAAGGCGATGCTTCTGCGGCAACTTTACCGCGACACCGCCGAGACGCTGGAAACCGGGCTCGAGGCCGTCACCCGCTCCAAGCGCGAGAGCGAGGCCAAGCGCGCCCTGCGCGCCGCGCTCGCCGACTGGCCGCAGCGCGACCTCCGCGCCGAGACCGCGCGCCATTACGGCCCGTACTGGCAGGGGCTGGCGACCGGGACGCATGTCGCCTTCGCCCGTCTGCTGCGCGATATCGGCCCGGCCGAGATCCGCATCGACCTGCATCCCGACGAGGCGCGCGACGCCACCCGCGCCTGTTTCGTCCTCGCCGATCATCCCGGCATCTTCTCGCGGCTGGCGGGCGCGCTGGCGCTCGTCGGCGCCAATGTCGTCGATGCGCGCACCTATACCACCAAGGACGGCTTCGCCACCGCCGTCTTCTGGATCCAGGACGCCGAGGGCCGCCCCTACGAGCTTGAACGCCTGCCCCGCCTGCGCCGGATGATCGAGCGCACCTTCGCCGGCGAGGTCGTCGCCACCGAGGCGCTGAAGGACCGCGACCGGGTGAAGAAGCGCGAACGCCAATTCCGCATCCCCACCACGATCAGCTTCGACAACGAGGGCTCGGACATCTACACGATCATCGAGGTCGATACCCGCGACCGGCCGGGGTTGCTCTACGACCTCACGCGAACGCTCGCGGCGAACAACATCTACATTGCCTCGGCGGTGATCGCGACCTATGGGGTGCAGGTGGTCGATACCTTCTACGTGAAAGACATGTTCGGGCTGAAGCTGCACACAAGGGCGAAGCAGGAAGCGCTGGAGCGCAAGCTCCGCGCCGCCATCGCCGCCGGCGCCCAGCGTGCGGGCGGCCAGTGACGCCATGACGCCGCGAACAGGCGCGCCGGCCGCCGGATCCGGCAGGGCAGCAACCGCTCTCCCGGTGGCGGCACCGACGGTCGAGAAATGGTCAAGATCACGGCTTTTGTCACATTTTTACAGAAACTTGCCCGTCTGTCCGCTGGCGGACCGTCGCCGTCGCCGTGCTGAA
>SLPP01000404.1 GCA_007131945.1 Paracoccaceae bacterium
CGCGCCGCCGCGCTGCGCGCCGGCACCGGCCGCGAGGACGACGCGCTGCGCCGCCGGGCGGCCGATCTGCGGGCCGCGGGCGGCTGACCCGCTTGCCCCCGATTGCACAGGCGCCGCCTTCGGGCTAGGGGAAGCGCGTATCCGCAACCGGAGTCCCGCATGACGATCCCCCTTCGCCTTGGCCTTGCCGGCCTCGGCACCGTCGGCATCGGCGTGGTCAAGATCGTGCAGGCGCACGCGGAGCTGATCGCCCGCCGCGCCGGCCGGCCGGTCGAGATCGTCGCGGTCAGCGCCAGCTCGCGCAAGAAGAACCGCTCGGCCGACATCTCGGCCTATGCCTGGGAGGACGACCCGGTGGCGCTGGCCCGGCGCGGGGATGTCGATGTCCTCGTCGAACTGATCGGCGGCGAGAACGGCCCCGCCAAGGCGCTGGTCGAGACGGCGCTGGCGAACGGCAAGGATGTCGTCACCGCCAACAAGGCGATGCTCGCGCGTCACGGCCAGACGCTGGCCGAGGCGGCCGAGGCGGCGGGCCGCGCGCTGCGCTTCGAGGCGGCGGTCGCCGGCGGCATCCCGGTGATCAAGGCGCTGGCCGAGGGGCTCGCCGGCAACGCCATCCGCCGCGTCATGGGGGTGATGAACGGCACCTGCAACTACATCCTGACGCGGATGGAGAGCACCGGGCTGCCCTACGAGACGGTCTTCGAGGAGGCGCGGCAGCTGGGCTACCTGGAGGCCGATCCGAGCCTCGACGTGGACGGGATCGACGCCGGCCACAAGCTGAGCCTGCTTGCCGCCATCGCCTTCGGCTGCCAGGTCGATTTCGACGCGGTGCATCTCGAAGGGATCGGCGCGGTCTCGATCGACGACATAAGGCTCGCCCGCGACATGGGCTACGCGATCAAGCTCCTGGGCGTGGCGCAGATGACCGGGCGGGGCCTCGAGCAGCGGATGACCCCCTGCCTGGTGCCCGAGGCGCATCCGCTGGCGCAGCTTCAGGGCGGCACCAACATGGTGGTGATCGAGGGCGACGCGGTCGGCCAGATCGTCCTGCGCGGCGCCGGCGCCGGCGAGGGGCCGACGGCGAGCGCGGTGATGGGCGACGTGATCGACATCGCCCGCGGCCTGCGTCTGCCGGTCTTCGGCCAGCCCGCCGCGGGGCTGGTCGCGGCACCGCCCGCCGCGGTCAGCGCCGCCGCGCCCTGGTATCTGCGCATGACGCTGATCGACAAGCCCGGCGCGCTGGCGCGGATCGCCACCGCGCTGGGCGATTCCGGCATCTCGATCGACCGGATGCGGCAATACGGCCACGAGGGCGCGCATGCGCCGGTGCTGATCGTCACCCACAAGGCGTCGAGCGACGACATCCGCCACGCGCTCGAGCGGTTCGAGGATACCGGCGTCCTGGTCGGCGCACCGGTGGCGCTGCGCATCGAGGATGTCTGAGCCCGAAGGCGGCTTAACCGAAATTTTTCCTTGCCCGTACACCCTGCCGGTGCAAGCGTGAAAGAGCCCCCGCAACCGGGGTGCAGAGCGGGGATCGGAATGCGTGGCGAAGGGATGACTGACCGGGTTCTGGTCGTCGATCTGGACGGCACGCTGGTCCGGTCGGATCTCCTGCTGGAAAGCTTCTGGGCGGCGACGGCGGTGGACTGGCGCGTGCCCTTCCACGCGCTGACCACGCTCGGCCGGACAGGTCGGCGCGCGGCGCTGAAGCGGATGCTCGCCGACCGCGCCGCCCCCGATCCGGCGGTCCTGCCCTATGACCCGGACGTGCTCGCGCTGATCCGCGACTGGCGGGCCGAGGGGGGGCGGACGGCGCTGGTCTCGGCCGCCGACGACACGCTGGTGCAGTCGGTGGCGGCGCATCTGGGCCTCTTCGACCTGGCGCGCGGCTCCGACGGAGAGACCAACCTCAAGGGCCCGGCCAAGGCCGACTTCCTGCGCGAGGCCTTCGGCGCGACGGGCTTTGCCTATGTCGGAGACAGCCCTGCCGACCTGCCGGTCTGGGAGGCGGCCGATGCCGCGATCACCGTCGGCGCCCCGCCTGCGCTCCGCGCCCGCGTCGAGGCGCGCCATCCCGATGCGACCCATCTCGCCCCGCCGTCGGGCTGGTCCGGCCCCGCGCTGCGCGCCATCAGGCCGCATCAATGGCTGAAGAACCTGCTCGTCTTCCTGCCAATGCTGGCCGCGCACCAGTTCGATGCCGCGACCTTCCTCGCAGCCTTCGGCGCTTTCGTCGCCTTCTGCCTCGTCGCCGGCAGCGTCTACCTGCTCAACGACCTGCTCGACCTCGCCGCCGACCGGGCGCATCCGCGCAAGCAAGCGCGCCCGCTCGCCTCGGGGGCGCTGCCGATCGGGCGGGGCATGGCGCTGGTGCCGGTCCTGCTGGCGGCGGGTCTGGCGCTGGCGCTGGCGCTGGATTTCCGGTTCCTGCTGGTGCTCGTTGGCTATTACGCGCTCACCGTGCTCTACTCGGTCTGGCTCAAGCGGCGGCAACTGATCGACATCTTCGTGCTGGCCACGCTCTACGCGCTGCGCGTGCTGGCCGGCGCGGCCGCGACC
This sequence comes from Paracoccaceae bacterium, assembly GCA_007131945.1. Lineage (GTDB taxonomy): Bacteria > Pseudomonadota > Alphaproteobacteria > Rhodobacterales > Rhodobacteraceae > Pararhodobacter. Next base: position 2,566 of record SLPP01000404.1, read on the forward strand.
GGGATCGAGCTCTCGGTCTGGCTTCTCGCCTTCTCGGTCTTCTTCTTCCTCTCCCTTGCCGCGGTCAAGCGCCAGGCGGAACTCATCGACGCGATCGAGCGCGGCTTCGACGACGCGAAGGGGCGCGGCTACATGGTCGAGGATCTGCCGATCGTGACCCAGATCGCCATCGGATCGGGCTTCGTCGCGGGCCTGGTCATGGTGCTCTATCTCAGCGAACCCTCCGTCATGTCGCGCTATTCCAGCCCGCTGCTGCTCTGGGGCAGCTGCGTCCTGCTGCTCTACTGGGTGATCCGCATGGTGATGGCGACCCATCGCGGCCGGATGCACGACGACCCAGTCGTCTTCGCCGCGCGTGACCCGGTCAGCCAACTGGTGATCGCGCTGATCGGCAGCTTGTATCTCGGCGCGGCGCTGCTGTGAGCCGGCTGGAGCTTTCCCTGCGCTACGCCGCCTTCGCGGCCGTCGCGGTGATCGCCAATCTCGCCGCGCAACGGCTGGTCCTCGCCTTCGGCGAGGGCGCCGGCCATTTCGTCCTCGCCGTGGGCCTCGGGACCGCGGTCGGGCTGGTGGTGAAATACCTGCTCGACCGGCGCTGGATCTTCGGCGACCGCACCGCCGGCCTCGTCGCGACGGGACGGCAGTTCGGCCGCTACACCGCGACCGGCGTCGTGACGACCGCGATCTTCTGGGTGACCGAGACCGCCTTCTGGGTGATCTGGCAGACGCATGCGATGCGAGAGGCGGGCGCGGTGATCGGCCTGACCATCGGCTACGTGCTGAAATACCGGCTCGACCGGGCCTTCGTCTTCACCCGCGCGGGGCCGGCATGACGGCGCTCGCCGGCTGGGGCCGCTATCCGCGGATCGACTGCGCCATCGCCGCCCCGCGCGACGAGGCGGCTCTGGCCGCCCTGATCGCCCGCGGCGGCGCGATCGCGCGCGGCATGGGGCGCGCCTATGGCGACAGCGCGCTGAGCGCGACGAACACGATCTCGATGCGGCATTTCAAACGCTTCCGCGCCTTCGATCCGGCGACCGGGGTGCTGGAGGCCGAGGCCGGCGTGACGCTGGCCGAGATCATCGAGACCTTCCTGCCGCGCGGCTGGTTTCCCCTCGTCACGCCGGGGACGAAATTCGTCAGCCTCGGCGGCGCGATCGCGGCCGATGTCCACGGCAAGAACCACCACGGCGCGGGCAGTTTCGGCGCCTGCGTCGAGTGGATCGAGCTGATGGGCGCCGACGGCGCCGTCGCCCGGGCGACGCGCGACGATGACCGCTTCCGCTGGACGCTGGGCGGGATGGGGCTGACCGGCGTGATCCTGCGCGCCGCGATCCGCCTGCAACCGGTGGCGAGCGGCTGGATCGCACAGACGACCCTGCCCGCGCCCGATCTCGCCGCCGCGATCGAGGCCTTCGAGGCGAACATGGACGCGCCCTATTCCGTCGCCTGGATCGACTGCGCGACGAGCGGCGCGGCGCGCGGGCGCAGCCTCGTGATGCTCGGCCGCCACGCCGCGCCCGAGGCGCTGCCGCGCGCGGCGCGTCGCGATCCCTTCGCCGTGCCCCGCCGTCGCCTCCGCCGGCTGCCCATCGACCTGCCCTCGGGCGCGCTCAACCCGCTGACGCTGCGCGCCTTCAACGCCGCCTACTGGTGGGCGGGCGCGCGCCGGGCGGGCGCGGCGCTGGTGGACTGGGACCGCTATTTCTACCCGCTCGACGCGATCGAGGGCTGGAACCGGCTCTACGGGCGACGCGGCTTCGTGCAGTTCCAGTGCGCCCTGCCGCTTCCCGCCGCGCGCGAGGGCCTCGATGCGCTCCTGCGCACCATCGCCGCGCGCGGCGCGGGCTCGTTCCTTGCCGTGCTCAAGCGTTTCGGCGCCCAGGAGGGGCGGCTGTCCTTCCCGATGGAAGGCTACACGCTCGCCCTCGACTTTCCCTGCAACCGCGAAAGCCTGAACCTCATGCAGACACTCGACCGGATCACCGCCGATCACGGCGGCCGCTTCTACCTTGCCAAGGATGCCCGCCTCGACGCCGCGACGCTGCACGCGACCGACCCGCGCTGGTCGGATTTCGCCGAGATGCGCCGCCGGACCGGCCTTGCCGAGGCCTTCGCCTCGGCCCAGTCGCGGCGGCTGGCGCTGTGAGCGGCGCCGTGGAGGACGCGGTCCTGATCCTCGGCGCGCGGTCGGACATCGCGCGGGCCTGCGCGCAGCGCCTCGCGCGGGCCGGCCATCCGCTGATGCTGGCCGCGCGCGACGCGGCGACGCTTGCCGGCGACGCCGAGGATCTGAAGCTGCGCCACGGCGTCGCGGTCACCTGCCACGATTTCGACGCGCTGGCGACCGGCGATCACGCGGCCTTCCTCGACGCGCTGCCGGAGTTGCCCGAGATCGCGCTCTGCGCCGTCGGGCTGATGGGCGACCAGGCCGAAAGCCAGCGCGACCCGGCCGCCGCGATCCGCGTCCTGCGCAGCAATTTCGAGGGGCCGGCGGTGGTCCTGAGCCTTCTCGCCGAGCGCTTCGAGGCGCGCGGCTCGGGTACGATCGTCGGCATCAGTTCGGTGGCGGGCGAGCGGGGACGCGCCTCGAACTACGTCTACGGCGCCGCCAAGGCGGGCTTCACCGCCTGGCTCTCGGGGCTGCGCAACCGCTTCGGCCGCGGCCCGGTGCGGGTGATCACCGTCCTGCCCGGCTTCGTCGCCACAAGCATGACCGAGGGGATGGACCTGCCCGCGCGCCTCACCGCGCAGCCCGAGGAGGTGGCCGAGGCGGTCTACCGGGCGATCCGGCACCGGCGCGACGTCGTCTGGGTGCGCCCGGTCTGGCGCGTCATCATGGCCATCATCCGCGCCCTGCCCGAGCCGATCTTCAAGAAGACCCGCCTCTAGGTGCCTGAATAGGCGGAGGGCCGCCCATCGCGGCCCCCCGTCGCCGGCCAACCGTTGCCGCGGCGCGGCGCGGTGCCTAGGCAGGAGGGATGCGCAGATCGCTGCCCCCGCCGCAAACCGCGCCGCAGATGCGGGCGACCGCCGCCGCGTCGCGCCGGTTGCCGGCGGCGATCCTCGCGGCGGTGTTCCTGGCACTCGGCGCCTCGGGCGCGGTCGCCTACCGGTTCTGGCCGCCGTCGGAGGCACCCGTTCGGGCCGCGATCGATCCGCCGCGGATCTGGGCCGGGGAGCCGGGCAGCGCCGCGCCGGTCTTCGCCCGCGCCGACCATGCCGAAGCCGCGCCGCTTGCGGCCGGCCGCCCGC
>SLPP01000348.1 GCA_007131945.1 Paracoccaceae bacterium
CTCTACAACGCGCGCTTCTACGAGGGGCGCGCGGTCATCGGCCACATCGCCGGCAAGATGACCGAGACGAACACGGTGGGCTACATCGCCTCCTTCCCGATCCCGGAAGTGGTGATGGGCATCAACTCGGCCTTCCTGCACGCGCGCGCGGTCAACCCGGATGTGCAGTTCCGCGTCGTCTGGGTCTATTCCTGGTACGACCCGGCGCAGGAGGCCGCCGCGGCCGAGGCGCTGATCGAGCAGGGCGCCGACATCCTGATGCAGCACACCGATTCGACGGCGCCGGTGACCATCGCCCAGGACCGGGGCATCTATGCCTTCGGCCAGGCCTCGGACATGACCGCCTTCGCGCCCGAGTCGCACCTGACCGCGATCCTCGACGAGTGGGGGCCCTACTACATCGCCCGCGTGCAGGAGAAGCTCGACGGCACCTGGGAGGCGGGCAGCGTCTGGCACGGGATCGGCGATGGCATGGTCGGCTTCGCGCCGATGAACGAGGCCATCCCCGAGGATGTGCGCGCCGAGGCCGAGGCGATGATCGAGGCGATCGCGGCGGGCGAGTACCACCCGTTCACCGGCCCGATCAACCGCCAGGACGGCACGCCCTGGCTGGCCGAGGGCGAGACCGCGCCGGACGGCGACCTGCTGGGCATGGGCTTCTATGTCGAGGGCATGACCGGCAGCGTGCCCAACTGACGCAGCCCGCCGCAAGCGGCGACGTGGCGGGAACGCAGCGGCCCGGGGCGGATGCTCCGGGCCGCTTGCGTCGGTTTCGGCAGATACGGCTTCCGCTTGATCCCTTCGGCAAGCAAGGGCGGCGCCCGGCCCGCGCGGGGTGGGCGAGAAGCGCCCGCGGCGCCCCGAAGGGGCGCACCTTCGGTGCGACGGGGGGCGGGACGGGCGCTGCCCGTGCTGGCGCACGGGCGGAACAACCCCGCAGATGTTGCCGAACGGATCGACCGGATTTGGTATGACGGGCAGGCGCGCCGCCCGCAGCGCGCGGCCGGGTCGATTTCGGGCGTTCGGAACCGGATCGACCCGGCCCGGACGCCGGCGTGTCGCCGTCACGCTTGCCCGGCCGGCCTGGCCGCCGACCGTGTCCCGCCCGGCGCCGCCGCGGCGTCCGACGCGCGGCCGATCACGAGGGTTCCGCGGTCACCGGCCGCCCTTGGCGGGAATCCGGGGATCGACGGTCACGTCGGCTGGACCTTGGCGGCGTCGCGGGCCAGCGCCTCGCGCGTGGCGTTGCGCCGGTACCAGAGCGTGATCGCGGTCGAGGTCAGCACGATGAACAGCGAATAGAGGATCGGGATCAGCAGCACTTCCTGCTGCTGCTGGCCGGTGAAACTGAGCGTGATCACCAGCACCGCCAGCGGTCCGTTCTGGATCCCGGTCTCCAGGCTGATGGTCCGCGCGCGGTTGGTGTCCTGGCCCAGGCCGCGCGCGACCCAGTAGCCGAACAGCATCCCCATCAGCCCGATGCCGATGGTGGCGAAATAGATGGCCAGCCCCGTGTCGAGCAGCAGCTGGTAGTTGCGCGGGACCCAGCTGGCGATCAGGAACAGGATCACGACGACGCCCATGAACGAGCCGATCAGTTCGACCGTGGCGCCGACATTGGGGCTGAACTTGCGCAGGATCATGCCGAGGATCGTCGGCACCAGCAGCACGACGAGGATCTGCGCCACGTTCTCGGGCGGGATCCGGTTCTCGGCGCCGACCCCGGCGAGGCCGCCGTAGAACGAGAGCAGAAGCGGCACCATCACCACCGCGACCAGCGTGGAGACCGTGGTCATCATGATCGAGAGCGCCAGCACGCCCTTCGAGAAATAGGCGAAGATGTTCGACGTGGTGCCCCCCGGCATGCAGGCGATGAGGATCAGCCCGACGACGAGCGGCGCGGGCAGGCCCAGAGCCACCGCAAGGAGAAAGCCGAGAAAGGGCATCACCGCGAACTGCGACAGCAGCCCGACCAGGATCCCCTTCGGCTTGCGGAAGGCGATCAGGAAATCGCGCGGGGTCATGCTGGCGCCCATGCCCAGCATGATGATCATCATCATCACCCCCAGGAGGGTGGTTTCCAGTTCGGTCAGCATGTCACGTCTTCCCCGCGAATTCGGCCTTCACCTCGGCCTTCAGATCCTTGCGCAGGATCTTCCCGATGGGCGATTTCGGCAACTCGTCGCGGATGATCACCGATTTCGGCACCTTGTAGCCGGTCAGATGCGTGCGGCAATGGGCGATGATGGCCTCCCTGCTCAGTTCCCCCGGGGCATCGGGGTTCCTGACCACATAGGCCCGAACCGCCTCGCCCGAGGCGCCGTCGGGAATCCCGACGACCGCGGCCTCCAGCACCTCGGGGATCTTCGCCAGGCAGTCCTCGACCTCGTTGGGATAGACGTTGAAGCCCGACACCAGGACCATGTCCTTCTTGCGGTCCACGATGCGCAGGAAGCCGCCCTCCTCCATCACCGCCACGTCGCCGGTATAGAGCCAGCCGCCCTTGACGGTTGCCGCCGTCTCCTCGGGCCGGTTCCAGTAGCCCTGCATGACCTGCGGACCCTTGACGATCAGCTCGCCCGGCTCGCCGTCGGCGACCGGGGCATCGTCGGCATCGACAAGGGCGACATCGGTGCCGGGAACGGGGATGCCGATGCTGCCCGGGCGCGCCGCGCCCGAGAGCGGGTTGAAGCTGACCAGCGGCGAGGACTCGGTAAGCCCGTAGCCCTCGGCGATGGGCGTGCCGGTCATCACCGCCCAGCGGGTCGCGACCGACCGGTGCAGCGCGGTGCCGCCGGCGATGGCGGCCACCAGATGCTTCGGCGGGAAGGCGGCGAACCATTCCTCGTTCATCAGCCCGTTGAAGAGGGTGTTGACGCCGGTGATCCAGGTGATCGGATAGTTCTCGATCGCGCGCTGGATGTTCTGCACCGGGCGGGGCGACGGGACGAGGATGTTGCGCGCGCCGATCTCGAAGAAGGTCATCAGATTGGCGGTGAAGGCGAAGATGTGATAGAGCGGCAACGCGGTCAGCACGCAGTCGTTGCCGGTCATGTGCGATCGTCCCATGGCCAGGACCTGTTGCAGGTTGGACAGGATGTTGGCGTGCGACAGCATCGCGCCCTTGGCCACGCCGGTGGTGCCGCCGGTGTATTGAAGCAGCGCCAGATCATCCGGCCGCAGACCATCCCACCATTCCGCCGGGTCGGCACCGGTGGCGCGGCCCTTCGCCAGGGCGTCGCGCAGGCGCAGGACGGGAATGTCGAGCGGCGGCACCGGCGGCAGCGTCCGGCTCCAGACCTTCTGCACGCCGCGGACGATGGCTTCGGGTATTCGCGGGAAGAACTCCGGCACGCCGGCCAGGACCACGGTGCGGATACCTGTCTGCGGGATCACCTCGGCCAGCTTGTCGGCGAACATGTCGCAGATCACCAGAACCTCGGCGCCCGAGTCGTTGAACTGGTGGATCATCTCGGTCGGGGTGTAGAGCGGGTTGGTGTTGACCAGCACCGCGCCGGCCTTGAACACCCCGAAGGCGGCAACCGGATAGGCGAGGCCGTTGGGCAGCTGCACCGCCACCCGCGCCCCGCGCCGGACGCCGCAGTGATGATGCAGGAAGGCCGCGAAGGCATCCGACATCGCATCGACCCGGGCAAAGCCCAGGCTGCCGTTCATCCCGTTCGGCACCACGCAGGTGAAGGCCGTCTTGCCGGCATGCTGGCGACAGGCGGTGCGAACGAGATGCGCCAGGCTCCGATGCGCCTGTGGCGGCAGTTCCGCCGGGATGCTCGTGCCGTAGCTGTCGATCCACGGCCGCGTCGGGACCGCCCCGTCGGTTCTGTTCACGCCCTTCGATCCTCCCGCCGCACCGCCCCGGTCGTTCCGACCGGCCGATCCCGAATGATGCGGCGCGTGATGCGAAACATACCTGAAGCCGTCCCCGGCTCAAGCGTCATGCCCGCTTCCCGATATCGACGTGTCGTCAGGGTGGCTGCCCGCACCCATGGCAGGCGCCGAAACCCGGTCATCGCCTGCATCCGCACGGGCGCGTTCCAGCCTCACGAAGCCGGGCCTTGCACCAGTTCAGGTGGCGGCATCGCGGCCAGTTGCGCCATCTGCCAGGCGAGACACCGGTTGGAGCTGAGCACGGGCAGGCGCAATTCGCGCGCGAGCGGGTCGAGGATATCCAGCGTGCGCAGATTGGTGCAGGACAGGAACAGCCCGTCGAGCCGGTTGCGGCGGGCCAGGTCACGGGCGGCCTCGGCGATGGAGGCGGGCGCGATGCGGGCGACACGGGCCTCGATCTCCTCGCCGAAGGAAAGCGTGTCGGGCACCGCGATGCCGGCGGCCTCGAAGGCGCGGCGGATCGGATCGGCGACCGACGGGACATAGGGCGAGACGATGCCGATCCGCCCCAGCCCCAGGGCACGGCACGCGGCGAGCGCGGCGCTCAGCGGGTCGGTCACGGCCCGCGTCCGCGTGGCCCGCGTCACCAGCTCGCGCACCCGTGCCGCCCCGATCAGCGTGGTCCCCGAGGTGCAGGCATAGCCCACCGCCTCAAACGGCCGGGTCGCGGGCAGCAGGCCGGCGGCCGCGGGCAGCGTCGTTTCCATCGTGGCGATGCTCTCGGGGGTCAGTTCGGTCCCCGAGGGCACGCGGCTGACATGCAGCCGCGCAACCTCCGGCGGAAAGAGCCGGCGGAAATCCTGCTCGATGGTTTCATCGACCTGCAGCACGATCAGACCGAGGCGGGGCAGATCATCCTCCTGCAGGGCGTAGGGAAAGGGGCTCATCGGTCGATCTCCGGCAGCTCGGCGGGCGCGCGGGGCGACAGCAGTTCCGGCCCGCCCCGGCGCAGGACGACGTTTTCCTCGTGCACCATGATCCGCCCGTCGCGGACGAGACAGCCCGGCTCCAGCGTCAGCACCATGCCCGGGCGCAGGCGCGTCTCGTCAAGCGGCGTGAAGGACGGCCATTCGGTCAGCGTCACGCCCAGCCCGTGGCCAAGTCGCCCGCCCGACGGCACCATGCCCCGTTTCTTCAGGCCCTCGCAGAGCAGATGATGCACGTCGCAGGCGCGCAGACCGGGGCGCAGCGCTTCCAGCGTGTCTTCGGTCGCCTGCCAGAGGGCGGCATGCGCGCGGCGGGCCGTGTCCGAAGCCGGGCCGATCGCGAAATTGCGGTCGAAATCGCAGAAATACCCGTCCTTCACCGAGCCCGTGTCGAGCATCAGCACATCGCCGGGCTGCAGCGGTTGCGGGCCGGCGGGCGAGATCACGTCGCCATAGCCATCCGGCTGCGCGCCGCCCGCGACATAGCTGACCCAATCCGCCCCTTCGGTCAGAAGCGCGATCTGGAAGTCGCGAAACACATCCGCCAGGGAGCGCCCGGTATGCGCGATTTCCGGCACGCGGGCGAAGGCGCGCGCGGCGATCGCGCAGCTTTCGCGGATCTTCGCGATCTCGGCCTCGGACTTCACCTCGCGCACGCGCCGGACGGATGCCGTTGCATCGACAAGGCGTCGCGGGGCAAGGGCCGCGCGCAAGGTCTCGAAATCGCCAAGCGGCATGCGCAGATGCGTCTCGAGCCCCATCGGCAGGCCGATCCGGCCTCGTTCCGGCACCAGGCCCGCCAGCGTGTCGGCCAGCAGGCTCACGCCATCGTCGCGCGGGTCGGGAGCCTCCCATGTGCGGATCTCGCGCAGCCATGTGCGGCCCATCAGGTCGGCGCCGATGGCGGGGATCACCGCCACCGGATCGCCCGCCCGCGGGACGACCACGAACCAGGGCCGCGCCGGGCTTTCCCAGAA
>SLPP01000099.1 GCA_007131945.1 Paracoccaceae bacterium
AATGGCGCAGGGACGCATCGAATACGACGCCGCCCTCGCGCAGGCCTCGGCCGACAACCTGCACGCGCTGACCCGCCACAGCCAGGAACGGCTCTGGCCCGAGGGTACCGCCCAGGGCGAGATCGACGGCAGCCGCGCCCGCCCCGCCATCTGGCAGGATCTCGAGGAGTTCGCCGTCCGCTTTGCCGCGCTGCAGGACGCGGTGGCGACAATCCACGGCGTCGCCGGCGACGGGCTCGGCGCCGTGCAGGGCGCGCTCGGCGATCTCGGCGGCGCCTGCCGCGCCTGCCACGAACAGTTCCGCGTGACCGACTGATCGGATGGCCCGCCTCGGCTGGCTCGTCGTCGCCGCGCTCGCCTTCGCCGCCTTCCTGTGGTGGCTCGCGCGCCCGGCCGACCTGCCCGCGGCCACGCGCACCGCGCTTCAGGCGCACAGCCCCGACACCGCGAACGGCGCGCGCATCTTCTGGGCCTCGGGCTGCGCCGGCTGCCACGCGCGCCCGGGCATCGGCGCCGCGGACCCGGTCGAGGCGCGCCTCGTCCTTGCCGGCGGGCGGCGGCTGGAAAGCCCCTTCGGCACCTTCGTCGTGCCCAATGCCTCGCCCGATCCCGAGCACGGGATCGGCGCCTGGTCGCTCGAGGACTTCGCCCGCGCGATGCTCCTCGGCGTCTCGCCCGGCGGCGCGCACTACTACCCCGCCTTTCCCTACACCACCTACATCCGCGCCCGACCCGAGGACGTCGCCGATCTCTGGGCCTTCTGGCAGACGCTGCCGCCGGACGACACGCCCTCGGCGGCGCACGAACTGCCCTTCCCGTTCAGCCTGCGCGGCGGACTCGGGCTGTGGAAACTGCTGAATCTCAACGATGAATACGTCCTGCCCGAGACCGACGACGACCAGGTGATGCGCGGCCGCTACCTCGTCGAGGCGCTCGGCCATTGCGCCGAATGCCACACGCCGCGCAACCTCGCCGGCGGGCTCGACATGGCGCGCTGGATGGCCGGCGCGCCCAACCCCTCGGGCGAGGGGCGCATCCCGCCGATCCCCGACCCGCGCTGGTCGGCGGAGGATATCGCGGCCTATCTGTTCAGCGGCTTCACGCCCGATTTCGACGTCGTCGGCGGCTCGATGACCGATGTCGTCAGCCACATGGCGCAGCTTCCGGCCGAGGATCGCGCCGCCATCGCCGCCTACCTGCGCGCGCTCGTGGACTGATCGCCACGCCGGCATCCGACCGTTCCGCCGCGCCTTGACTTGACCTGCCCGGAATGGCCAAAGGCAGCCATGGGTGCCGCGCGTCTGACCATCGATCTCGACTCCATCGCCGCCAACTGGGAACGCCTGGCGCGGCTTTCCACCGGCGAGACCGGCGTCACGATCAAGGCCGACGCCTACGGGCTGGGCGCGGCGCCGGTCGCCCGCCGGCTCGCCCGCGCCGGCGCCAGGCAGTTCTTCGTCGCCATCGCCGAGGAGGGCCCGACGATCCGCCAGGCGGTCGGCGCGGGACCCGAGATCTTCGTCTATTCCGGCCACATGACGGGCGACGCGCAGACCATCCGCAATCTTGGCCTGATCCCGCTGGTGAATTCCGCCGAGCAGCTTGCCCGCCACCTCGAGGCGCTGCCCGGCCACCCGTTCGGCATCCAGCTCGACTGCGGCATGAACCGGCTAGGGATGAAGCCCGCCGAATGGGCGGCGCTGCGCGACCTCGCGCTGCAGGCGCGGCCGCGGCTGATCGTCTCGCATCTCGCCTGCGCCGACGAGCCCGACCACCCGATGAACGGCGCGCAGCTGACCAGCTTCCGCGCCATGACCGCGGGCTGCGACGTGCCCCGCTCGTTTTCGGCGACCGGCGGGATCCTGCTCGGCCCGGCCTTTCATTTCGACCTCACCCGCCCCGGCATCGGCCTCTATGGCGGCGCCCCCTTCGCCGAGGCCTTCCCCGCGGTGGCGCTGGAACTGCCGGTGATCCAGGTGCGCGAGCTCGCCGCGGGCGAGACGGTGGGCTATGGCGGCAGCTGGACGGCGCCGGCGCCGGCGCGGATCGCGACGGTCGCGGCGGGCTATGCCGACGGCATCCTGCGCTGCCTCTCGAACCGCGCGACCGTCTGGGCCGACGACACCCCCTGCCCCGTCGTCGGCCGGGTCTCGATGGACCTGCTCACGGTGGACGTGACGCATCTGGACGCGATCCCGGATGCGCTGGACCTCCTCGGCCCGCACCAGGGGATCGACGAGCTGGCCGAGGCCGCCGGCACGATCGGCTACGAGATCCTCACCGCGCTCGGGGCGCGGTATCGCCGGCGCTATGCCGGTCAGCGGGCATGAACCCGATCCTCGCGGCCCTCGGCGCGATCGGGCGCTCGGTCGCCACCGGCCTCGGCGCGGTCGGCCGCTTCGTCACCTTCGCCGCATTGGCGCTCTCGCATCTGGTGCGCCCGCCCTTCTACGGCCGCGAACTGGCGCTGCAGCTGGTGCAGATCGGCTGGCTCTCGCTGCCCGTCGTGGGGCTCACCGCGCTCTTCACCGGCGGCGCGCTGGCCTTGCAGATCTACGCCGGCTCGGCGCGGTTCAACGCCGAGTTCGCGGTGCCTTCGATCACCGCGATCGGCATGGTGCGCGAACTGGGACCGGTGCTGGGCGGGCTGATGGTGGCCGCCCGCGTCGCCTCCTCGATCGCGGCCGAGATCGGCACGATGAAGGTCTCCGAGCAGATCGACGCGCTGCGCACGCTGGCCACCGACCCGATGAAATACCTCGTCGCCCCGCGGATCGTCGCGGCGACGCTGGCGATGCCGGTCCTCGTCGCGGTGGGCGACGCGATCGGCATCCTGGGGGGCTATTCGGTCGGGGTGAACCGGCTCGGCTTCGACGGTCCGACCTATCTGCGCAACACGATGGATTTCCTCGAATTCTGGGACGTGGCCTCGGGGCTGGTGAAGGGCGCGGTCTTCGGCTTCCTCGTGGCGCTCTGCGGCTGCTATTTCGGCATGCATTCGGGCCGCGGCGCGCAGGGCGTGGGCGAGGCGACCAAGACCGCCGTCGTGCTCGCCTCGATCCTGATCCTCAGCGCCAACTACATCCTGACCGAGGCCTTCTTCTCAGCATGATCCGCGCGCAGGACATCCACAAGGCCTTCGGGCCCAAGCGGGTGCTCACCGGCGTCAGCTTCGAGGTCGCGCGCGGCGAAAGCCTCGTCGTCATCGGCGGCTCGGGCACCGGCAAGTCGGTGCTGCTGAAATGCCTCCTCGGCCTTGAATCCCCGGACCGCGGCGAGGTCATGATCGCCGGGCTGACCCGGCCGCGGCCGCACGAACTCGCCGCGCATGTCGGCATGCTCTTCCAGGGCGCGGCGCTCTTCGATTCGCTGCCGGTCTGGCAGAACGTGGCCTTCCGGCTGATGCGCGGCCCGGCACGGATGGCGCGGGCCCCGGCGCGCGAGGCGGCGCTGGAAAAGCTCGCCCGCGTCGGCATGGCGCCCGAATCGGCCGATCTCTACCCGGCCGAGCTCTCGGGCGGGATGCAGAAGCGCGTCGGACTCGCCCGCGCCATCGCCGGCGAGCCGCCGATCCTGTTCTTCGACGAGCCGACCGCCGGGCTCGACCCGATCCTCGCCGCCGTCATCAACGCGCTGATCCGCGAGATCGTGACCGAGATGGGCGCCACCGCCGTCACCATCACCCACGACATGCGCACCCTGCGCGACGTCGCCGACCGGGTGGCGATGCTGCACGAGGGGCGACTCTACTGGCAGGGCACCGCGGCCGAGGCGCTCGCCAGCGACGATCCGGTGCTGACCCAGTTCATCCAGGGCCGCATCGACGGCCCGATCCCGACGCTGCGCTGAGCCCCGGGACCGGCTGCGCACCGCTCCGACGCGGCGATAATCCCTGGCAGAGAAAACGGTTCCTGGTGAGCCCGGGAGGATTCGAACCTCCGACCAATTGATTAAAAGTCGAAATCTAACTCATAACTCCACCTAACCTTGCGAAACTATCCGCGTGCAGAAATGCCTTGCTAACAAAGGAATACTGCCGCATATTAGGTGCTGCTACTAACACGGGGTAACGGGGTCAATCGGGCGAATCTGTTACCCCTGTGTTACCCCAGAGGACAAATTGACATGACGAAGGCATTCACGAGCAGGATGATCGAAGCGGCGAAGCCGGACTCTTCGAGGCGGCGCGAGGTGCCGGATCCGGCCCTGTCCGGGCTTTACCTGGTCATTCAGCCAAGCGGCGCGAAATCCTGGGCGCTGCGCTATCGCTTCGCCGGCAAGCCCGCGAAGCTGACTCTGGGGCGCTGGCCGGTGATGGGGCTAGCCGAGGCACGCGCGGCGGCGTCCGAGGCGCTGGAGAAGATCGAGCGCGGCAAGAACCCGGCAGCGGAGAAGAAGGCCACCAAGGCGGCGCGGATCGAGGCGCAGCTTGCCGAGCGGGACAAGATCAAGACGCTGGTCGGGGAGTTCGACAAGCGGCACCTGTCCAAGCTGAACAGCGGGCGCGTGGTACGGCGGGAGCTTGACCGGCATGTGGTCGAGCTGTGGGGCGAGCGCGACATTCACGAGATCAGCAAGCGCGACGTGATCGACCTGCTGGACGGGATCGCGGACAGCGGCCGGGCAGTGACGGCAAACCGGGTGCGGGCCTATCTCAACAAGTTCTTCAACTGGTGCGTCGAACGGGACGTTCTGGCGCTGAACCCGGCGACGGGCGTCAAGCCGGTGGTGAAAGAGACCAGTCGCGACCGCGTTCTGTCCGACAACGAGATCCGCTGGTTCTGGCAAGCCTGCGAGGCCGAGGGCTTCCCGTGGGGGCCGTTCGGCAAGGTGCTGTTGCTCACAGGCCAGCGGTTGGGCGAGGTCGCGGCGATGACCGATGCCGAGATCACGGGCGAGACGTGGCACCTGACGGCCGAGCGCACCAAGAACAAGCGCGCCCATGACGTGCCGTTGTCCGCGGCTGTGGTCGACATCCTGGCGGACGTGTCGCGGATCAAGGATCGCGACGGCAAGTTGAGGTTCATCTTCACCACGACCGGCGCCTCGCCCGTTTCGGGCTTCTTCAAGGCCCGGGAGCACCTGGCCTCGGCAATGGAGCGGATCGCGGCGCAAGAGCGCGGCGAGGCGGTCGAGATACCGCGCTGGACGTTTCATGATCTGCGCCGCACGGCAGCAACCGGCATGGCGCGGCTGGGCATCCCCGTTCGGATCACAGAGGCGGTTCTCAACCACGTCAGCGGCACTGGGGCGGGGATCGTGGCGGTGTATCAACGGCACGACTACGCTGACGAAAAGCGAGCCGCGCTGGAGGCGTGGGCGCGGCAGGTTCTGATGCTGTTCGAACGCCAGGCGGTGAACGTGGTGCCACTGGCGGGGGCGCGGTCATGAACGAATGGGGCATTCCTGATTGGCGTGATGCGTCCAACTATGGCAACGTGACGCGCTGGAGCATGAACCGGTGGAGATGGGAGTTTCTTAGACGACGCGATGATCTCCGTGAGTTTTTCGATCGTTGGGCCGAAATTTCTTTTAAGGAGAACTTGGAAGTGAACGGCGGCTACCACCCCACCGCGCCCGGCTTCTTAGCATTTGGTAAGGGTGAGGACGCGGAGGTCGCAATAAAGAAGTTTGGCTACGACGGCGTTCCCAATCCTCGTTTCGGTTTTCAACCGGCACTTGCCATCAGGCCGCCAGGGGAATCGCGTTTGGCTTTGAGGGCCTGAGCCCGGTGCCTTGCATGTGACGGCGCGATGGATTCTGGCTGTTGGACTCAGCCAGCCGGAGCCCTCTGCCGCCATGGAC
>SLPP01000138.1 GCA_007131945.1 Paracoccaceae bacterium
GCCCGGCCCAACGCGAGGAAGGTTGCACGCACAGCGTGCAGCCTGACGAGGGGCGGGAGCGCCCCCGTCACCCCTATTCCGCCGCCTCGGCGTAGTCGGAAAGCGGCGGGCAGGTGCAGATCAGGTTGCGGTCGCCGTGGACGTTGTCGACGCGGCCCACCGGCGGCCAGTACTTGTCCACCCGGAAGGCGCCGGGCGGGAAGCAGCCCGCCTCGCGGCTGTATTTCCGGTCCCAGTCGGCGACCAGGTCCTCGACCGTGTGCGGCGCGTGCCTGAGCGGGCTCTCCCCGGCCGCGATCTCGCCGCGCTCGACCGCGGCGATCTCCTCGCGGATCGCCAGCATCGCGTCGATGAAGCGGTCAAGCTCGGCCTTGGTTTCGCTCTCGGTCGGCTCGACCATCAGCGTGCCGGCGACCGGCCAGCTCATCGTCGGCGCGTGGAAGCCGTTGTCGATCAGCCGCTTGGCGATGTCCTCGACGGTCACGCCGGCCTCGGCGAAGGGCCGCGTGTCGAGGATGCATTCATGCGCCACCCGCCCCCGGTTGCCCATGAACAGCACCTTATAGGCGCCCGAGAGCCGCGCCGCGAGGTAGTTCGCGCTCAGGATCGCCACCCGCGTCGCCTGGGTCAGGCCGGGCCCGCCCATCATCAGGCAATAGGCCCAGGAAATCAGCAGGATCGAGGCCGAGCCATAGGGCGCGGCCGAGACCGGCCCGGCCGAGCCCTCGGTCTGCGGCGCCGCGCCCGAGGCGCCGGCGGTCTCGGGATGGCCGGGCAGGAAGGGCGCCAGATGCGCGCGCACGCCGATCGGCCCCATGCCCGGCCCGCCGCCGCCATGCGGGATGGCGAAGGTCTTGTGCAGGTTCAGGTGGCTGACATCGCCGCCGATCTCGCCGGGCTTCACGAGGCCGACCATCGCGTTCATGTTCGCCCCGTCGATATAGACCTGCCCGCCATGCTCGTGGGTGATGGCGCAGACCTCGCGCACCGTCTCCTCGAAGACGCCATGCGTCGAGGGATAGGTGATCATGCAGGCCGCCAGCCGGTCGCCCGCCTCGGCCGCCCTGTCGCGGAAATCCTCGAGGTCGATGTCGCCGTTGGGAGCGGATTTCACCACCACGACCTTCATCCCCGCCATCTGCGCGCTGGCCGGGTTCGTGCCATGCGCCGACATCGGAATGAGGCAGATGTCGCGCTCCCCCTCGCCACGGCTGCGGTGCCAGGCCTGGATCGTCAGCAGCCCCGCATATTCGCCCTGGGCGCCGGAATTGGGCTGCATCGACATCGCGTCGTAGCCGGTGATCTCGCACAGCTTCGCCGACAGGTCGGCGATGACCTCGGCATAGCCCTGCGCCTGGTCGGGCGGGCAGAAGGGATGCAGCGCGGCGAATTCCGGCCAGGTGATCGGCATCATCTCGGCCGCGGCGTTGAGCTTCATCGTGCACGACCCGAGCGGGATCATCGCCCGGTCGAGCGCCAGGTCGCGGTCCGAGAGCTTGCGCATGTAGCGCATCATCTCGGATTCGGCGCGGTTCATGTGGAAGATCGGATGCGTGAGGTAATCCGACTGCCGGATCAGCGCGTCGGGAAAGCCGAGCCGCGCGCGGTGCGGCGGCGCGCCCTCGATCCCGAAGGCTTTCAGCACGCGCAGCAGCACGCCCTCGTCGGTCGTCTCGTCGAGCGCGATGCCGACATGCGTGCTGCCGATCCGGCGGAAGTTCAGCCCCTGCATCCGCGCCGCGGCGAGGATGCCCGCCTGGCCCACGCCCACATCGATCGTGATCGTGTCGAAGAAGGCCTTGGTCTCGACCTTCGCCCCCGCCGCGCGCAGCGCGCGGTAGAGCCGCTCGGTCATGAAATGCACCCGCTCGGCGATCGCGCGCAGCCCCTGCGGCCCGTGGAAGACCGCGTACATCGAGGCCATGACGGCGAGAAGCGCCTGCGCCGTGCAGACATTCGAGGTCGCCTTCTCGCGCCGGATATGCTGCTCGCGCGTCTGCAGGGCGAGGCGATAGGCCTTGTTGCCGCGCGAATCGATCGAGACGCCGACGATCCGGCCGGGCATCGAGCGCTTGTGCGCGTCGCGGCAGGCCATGAAGGCCGCGTGCGGCCCGCCATAGCCCAGCGGCACGCCGAAGCGCTGCGACGAACCGACGGCGATATCGGCGCCCATCGCGCCCGGCTCCTTCAGCATGCAGAGCGCCAGAAGGTCGGTCACCATGATGCCGATCGCCTTCGCCTCGTGCAAAGCGGCGATCGGGTCGGTGAAGTCGCGGACATGGCCGAAGGTGCCCGGATACTGGAAGATCGCACCGAAGACGACCTCGGGTTCCAGCGCCTCGGGCGCGCCGACGATGACCTCGATGCCCAGCGGCGCGGCGCGGGTCTTGATCACCTCGATGTTCTGCGGATGGCAGTTCTCGTCGACGAAGAAGCCGCGCGCCTTCGACTTCGCGACGCGCTGCGCCATGACCATCGCCTCGGCGCAGGCGGTCGATTCGTCCAGAAGCGAGGCATTGGCGACGGGCAGCCCGGTCAGGTCCGCGACCATCGTCTGGTAATTCAGCAGCGCCTCCAGCCGCCCCTGCGCGATCTCGGGCTGGTAGGGCGTGTAGGCGGTGTACCAGGCCGGGTTTTCCAGGATGTTGCGCTGGATCGCCGGCGGCGTGATCGTGCCGTAATAGCCCTGCCCGATGAGCGAGGTCATCACCGCGTTCCTCGCCCCCACCTGCCGCATCTTCTCCAGGAGCGCCCCCTCCGAGAGCGGCGCCCAGGTCAGCGGCTTTTCCTGCCGTATCCCCTTCGGCACCGTCTCGTCGATCAGCGCCTCCAGGCTGGGCGCGCCGACCGCCTTCAGCATCGCCGCCATCTCGGCGGGCGAGGGGCCGATATGGCGGCGGTTGGCGAAGTCGTAGGGGTTGTAGGTCGTGGGCGTGTAGCTCATGGGGGGCTCCTGCGCGGGGCTCGGGCGAGGGGGCTCAGGCGATGAAGTCCTTGTATTCGTCCTCGGACATGAAGGCGTCGAGCACGCTCAGGTCGTCGATCCTCATCTTGAAGAACCAGGCATCGCCCTGCGGATCCTCGTTCACCAGGCCCGGATTGTCGGTCAGCGCCGCGTTGATCTCGACGATCTCGCCCTCGACCGGGGCGAGGATGTCGGAGGCGGCCTTGACGCTCTCGATCACGCAGACCTCGTCGCCCTTGGCGACCTTGGTCTCGATCTCGGGCAGTTCGACGAAGACGACATCGCCCAGCTGCTCGGCGGCGTGGTCGGTGATGCCGACGGTGACCAGGTCGCCGTCGACGCGCAGCCATTCGTGTTCCTCGGTGAATTTCATCGCGGGCCTCATTTGCGGTAGGTGGTGGGTTGAAACGGCATCGGCACGACTCGGGCAGGCAGGCGCTTGCCGCGCACCTCGCCGAAGACCAGGCTCTCGGGCGCGGCCAGGTCGCGCGGCAGGTAGCCCATCGCCACCGGCCCGCCGACCGAGGGGCCGAAACCGCCCGAGGTGACGGCGCCGACGGGCTCGGCCGCGTCCTCGGCGGCGTAGAGCGCGGTGCCCTCGCGCATCGGCGCGCGGCCCTCCGGGCGCAGGCCGACGCGCAGCCGCGCTGGCCCGCCCTCGAGCTCGGCGAGGATCCGCTCGGTGCCGGGAAAGCCGCCCTCACGGTCGCCGCCCCGGCGGCGCACCTTCTGGATCGCCCATCTCAGCCCCGCTTCCACCGGCGTAGTCGTCGTGTCGATGTCGTGGCCATAGAGGCAGAGCCCGGCCTCCAGCCGGAGAGAGTCGCGCGCCCCCAGCCCGATCGGGGCGACCTCGTCCATCTCCAGGAGCGCGCGGGCGAATTCCTCGGCCCGGTCCTCGGGTAGCGAGATCTCGAACCCGTCCTCGCCGGTATAGCCCGAGCGCGAGATCCAGAGCTCGACATCGAGCCAGACATGCGTGCCGACATCCATGAAGCGCATTTCCGCCACGCGCGGCACCAGCCGCGCCAGCGCCGGCTCGGCCGCCGGCCCCTGCAGTGCCAGGAGCGCGCGGTCGGTCACCGGCTCGACGCCGGAAAGATGCGCCATCAGATGCTCGGTGTCGGCGGCCTTGCAGGCGGCATTAACGACGAGAAACAGGTGATCGCCCCGGTTCGCGACCATGAGATCGTCCAGTATCCCGCCGGCATCATTGGTGAACAGCGCATAGCGCTGCCGCCCCGCCGAGAGCCCGAGCAGATCGACCGGCACCAGCCGCTCCAGCGCCGCGGCCGCGTCGCGCGCGCCGAGGATGATCTGCCCCATATGGCTGACATCGAAGAGCCCCGCCTTGGCGCGGGTGTGCAGATGCTCGCCCATCACGCCCATCGGGAACTGCACCGGCATCTCGTAGCCGGCGAAAGGCACCATCTTCGCGCCCAGCTCGACATGCAGCCGGTGAAGGCATGTCCGCATCAGGTCGGTCATCGCCGCCTGCCTCCTCTGATCGTCGGGCATGCGCCGGCACCATGACCGGGCGCGCCCGCGCCCCCTGGTGCCCCCTCTGTCCCTGCCCCGCCCGCATCGGGCTGGGGGCGCCTGAGATCGTTATCCCTTCGGCGGGCGCGTCGCGCCGCTCTCCAGAGTCCTTCGCCGGACCGGTCCCTGGGCCTGAGAGTTTACCGGGGCGGTTGCTCCTTCGGCACCGGCGGGATCGCCCGCCGGATTCTCCCGTATCCGACAGCACACGGATAGCGCGCGGGCGGCGCGCAGGCAAGGGGGGAGGGGAAAGGGGCGCGCCCTTGCACGCCGCGCCGGGCTGCGGCAGAAGGGCGCCCGAACCGCGACGGGCTGGCGATGCGTGACCCTTTCTTCTTCGGCTACGGGAGCCTGGTGAACCGGGCGACGCATGTCTACGCCCCGGCGCATCGCGCGCGGCTCAGGGGCTGGCGGCGGGCCTGGCGGCATACCGCGCATCGCGACGGGCCGTTCCTCACCGCCATACCCTGCCCCGCCTCCGAGATCGACGGGCTGATCGCGCCGGTGCCCGGTTCGGACTGGGCCGCGCTCGACGCGCGCGAGGCGGGCTATGCCCGGCTGCCGCTGGGCGACGGGCTGGCGGTCGCGACGGTGAACGGGATCGAGACGCAGATCTACGCCGTGCCGGACGCGGCGGCCGTCGCCGGCGGCGGGCCGATCCTGCTCTCCTATCTCGACGTCGTCCTGCAGGGATACCTGCTGGAATTCGGCCGCGGCGGCGTGCGCGCCTTCATGGACACGACCGACGGCTGGCAGACGCCGGTGCTCGACGACCGGGCAGCGCCCCGCTACCCGCGCCACCAGCGGCTGAGCGAAGCGGAAACCGCCATGGTCGACGCCGAGATCGCCCGGCTGGGCATCACCGTCCTGCGCTGACCCCGCCGCCCCGCGGCCCGCACCCGGACCGCGCGCCCCGGTCGGTCGCGACGCGGGTCGGGCTCAGCCGGTCGGGCTCAACCGGTCGGGGGCCGGTACCGCGCGGCAAGCTCGCCGGCCGCCTGCATCGCCGCCATCGCCTCGGCCGAGGTCATGAGCTTGGTCGTCGCCCCCGCCGACAGCACGCCCGAGGCGCCGAGGACGAACGCCACCGAGGCGACCGCCGCATCGTCCGGGGCCTCGACGATGGCCACGATATCCTCGGCACCGAAGGCGAAGAAGAGGTGATGGAGCTTGCCGCCGGCCGCCTCGATCAGCGGCCGCGCCGCCGCCTCCCGGTCCTGCGGATTCGCGATCATCGCCTTGAACGCATCGGAAGTGTACCTTGCCTGGAACATGTAGAAGGGCATTGCAGCCTCC
>SLPP01000078.1 GCA_007131945.1 Paracoccaceae bacterium
CGACGCCGCGCCCCTGGATCGAGGCAATCGAGGCGACGCTGGGCGCCGGGGCCAGCACGGCGCAGCGGCGCGCGGCGGCGCAGCGGGCGCTGCGGATCGCCCTGCAGGAAGGCTGGCGCGGGCCGCGCCTCGCGCTGAGCCTGTTGCTGAGCGCCCGCATCGCCCCGCGCGAAGAGGCCGAGGCCGCCTTCGCCGCGCTGCTGGCCGCGGGCGAGATCTACCGCAGGCTCCCCGGCGGCGAGGTGCATGCCGCCCATGTCGACATGCATCTGGCAGTGCAGGCGCTCGCCGCCGGCCGCTACGATCTGGTGTTGACGCTGACCGAACGCGCTCTGCCCTACGCGATCCGCACCGAGAACGCGGCCTTCCAGGCCTCGCTGGTCTTCCTGCAGGCCGAGGCGCTGGAGCAGCGTGGGGAGGCGCAGCGCGCCGCCCGGCTGCGCATGGACGTCATGCCCGCCGCGCGCTATGGATTCGGCTCGCCGGCGGCAGTGCAGGCGCGGCTCGACGAGGTGGTGCGTCTCGGCGCGTTCTCGCGCCGGGTGGCGGCGGCCGAGTGAACCGGGAGACGGCAGGGACGGGAAGGAAGGAAGGCATGATCATCATCGCGGGGCTCCTGGGCGGCGCGGCCTGGGGCGCGGTCAATGCGCGCAAGCGCGGCGGCAACCGGCTGGACATGCTGCAATACGCCGCCGTCTGGGGCATCATCGGCGGCCTTCTGGGACTGGTCGCGACGATGCTTGTCGAACGGATGATCTGATGTTCCTGCCCTTCTACGAGAGCCTTCGCCAGCATGCCGTGCCGGTCAGCCTGCGCGAGTACCTGGGCTTTCTGGAGGCGCTGCAGGCGGGGCTGGCGCAGTTCGATGCCGAGGGCTTCTACTACCTCGCGCGCACGACGATGGTGAAGGACGAGCGCCATATCGACCGGTTCGACCGCGCCTTCGCCCATAGTTTCAAGGGGCTGGAGGCGATCGATGCCGGCGCGGTGGTCGAGGCGCTGGAGCTTCCGGCCGAGTGGCTGGAGAAGATGCTCGAAAAGAACCTGACCGAGGAGGAGCGCGCGAAGATCGAGGCGCTGGGCGGGTTCGAGAAGCTGATGGAGACGCTGAGGAAGCGGCTGGCGGAGCAGAAGGGCCGCCACCAGGGCGGCAGCAAGTGGATAGGAACCGGCGGCACCTCCCCCTTCGGCGCCTATGGCTACAACCCCGAAGGCGTGCGGATCGGGCAGGAGAAGGGCCGTCACGGTCGCGCGGTAAAGGTCTGGGACAAGAGGGAATTCCGCGATCTCGACGACACGGTGGAGCTGGGCACTCGCAACATCAAGGTAGCGCTGAAGCGGCTCCGGCGGTGGGCGCGGGACGGGGCTGCGGAGGAACTGGACCTCGACGGGACGATCCGGGCGACGGCGGAGCATGGATATCTCGACGTGCAGACGCGTCCCGAGCGGCGCAACGCGGTCAAGGTCCTGCTTCTGCTGGATATCGGCGGCTCGATGGATCCCTATGTGCGCGTCGTCGAGGAGCTGTTCAGCGCCGCGCGGGCCGAGTTCAAGCATCTGGAACACTACTACTTTCACAACTGCCTTTACGAATTTGTCTGGCGAGACAACGCCCGGCGGTGGTCGGAACGCACCCCTTCATGGGAAATGCTGCGCACCTATGGCACTGATTACAAGTGCATTTTCGTCGGCGACGCGACCATGTCGCCCTACGAGATCGCCTATGTCGGCGGCGCCAACGAGCACTGGAACGAGGAGGCCGGGGCGACCTGGCTCGACCGCGCGCGGGCGCAATGGCCGGACCATCTGTGGATCAACCCCACGCCCGAGACCTACTGGCCGCATACACAGTCGATCCGCATGATCCGCGAGATCTTCGAGGACCGGATGGTGCCGATGACGCTGGACGGGCTGTCGCGCGGGATGCGGCTGCTCACCCGCTGAGGGGCATGGTTAACGTGGTCTTGCGCCGGCGCTCGGCGGTGGCGACGGGATCTGCCGGGATTGCGGGGAAAACCCTGTCTGCACTGGGAAAACGGGTGTCACAAAGCGTAGGACAGGCGTAGGGCAGATCCGGCCATATGGTCCTCAGCGGCCGGGTATCGGGCCGGAGCGTTGGGGCTGGATCGGCGCGGGTCCCGCCGGAGGTGCGGCGCGCGGGCGGGCGCGGGGCCACGCCGCAGAAAGGGTTTGAACCCCGCGGCGAATCCCGGCAGAAACCCCGCACGGGGTTGCCGGGAGGGAGGCGATGGATTTCGCACTCAGCGAGGAACAGGTCGCGATCTTCGACATGGCGCGGGATTTCGGCGCCGAGCATATCGCGCCCTTTGCCCGCGACTGGGAGGCCGAGGGAACGATCCCGCGCGATCTCTGGCCGAAGCTGGCCGAGCTGGGCTTCGGCGGGCTCTATGTCAGCGAGGAGGCAGGCGGCGCCGGACTCACACGCCTCGACGCGGTGCTGGTCTTCGAGGCGCTGAGCATGGCCTGCCCCTCGGTCGCGTCGTTCCTGTCGATCCACAACATGTGCGCGGCGATGCTGGACAAGTTCGCCGGCGACGACGTCAAGGCGCGCATCCTTGCGCCGGCGGTGCAACTGGAAACGGTGCTCAGCTACTGCCTGACCGAGCCGGGCTCGGGCTCGGACGCCGCGGCGCTGAAGACGCGCGCCGAGCGGACGAACGAGGGCTACGTGCTCAACGGCAGCAAGGCCTTCATCTCGGGCGGCGGTTATTCCGACGCCTATGTGGTGATGTGCCGAACGGGCGGGCCGGGGCCGAAGGGGATCTCGACGCTCGTTGTCGAGGCGGGCGCCGAGGGGCTCAGTTTCGGCGGGCTCGAGGACAAGATGGGCTGGCGCGCGCAGCCCACCCGGCAGGTGCAGTTCGACGATTGCAGGGTGCCGGCCGGGAACCTCGTCGGCGAGGAGGGCCAGGGGTTCAGATACGCGATGAACGGGCTCGATGGCGGGCGGCTGAACATCGCCGCCTGTTCGATCGGCGGCGCGCAGGCAGCGCTCGACGCGACGCTGGCCTACATGGGCGAACGCAAGGCCTTCGGGCAAAGGCTCGACGCGTTCCAGGCGCTGCAGTTCCGGCTCGCCGATCTGGAGATCGAGTTGCAGGCGGCGCGCATCTTCCTGCGCCAGGCGGCGTGGAAGCTGGACCGGGGCGCGGCGGATGCGACGAAGTTCTGCGCCATGGCCAAGGCCTTCGCCACCGAGACCGGCAGCCGGGTCGCGGACCAGTGCCTGCAGCTGCATGGCGGCTACGGCTACCTGGCCGATTACGGGATCGAGAAGATCGTGCGCGATCTGCGCGTGCACCAGATCCTCGAGGGAACGAACGAGATCATGCGCCTGATCACCGCGCGCACGCTTCTGGCGGAGCGCGGCTGATGGAAGAGGTCATCATCCGCAGGCAGGGCGCGGCGGGCTGGATCACGCTGAACCGGCCCAAGGCGCTGAACGCGCTCACGCATGACATCTGCCTGAAGGTCGAGGCGGCGCTCGACCGCTGGCGCGACGATCCGGGCGTCAGGCTCGTCCTCCTCGACGGCGCCGGCGACCGCGCCTTCTGCGCCGGCGGCGACATCGCGCAGGTCTGGCAGGCCGGCAAGACGGGCGACCAGTCGGTCGGCCGCGACTTCTGGCGCGACGAATACCGGATGAACGTGAAGCTCGCCCGCTACGGCAAGCCGATCGTCGCCTTCCTGCACGGCTTCGTCATGGGCGGTGGCGTCGGGCTGGGCGGGCATGTCCGCCACCGGGTCGTCGGCGAGACGACGCAGGTCGCCATGCCCGAATGCGGCATCGGGCTGATCCCGGACGTGGGCGGCACCTGGCTTCTGGGCCGCGCGCCCGGCCAGCTCGGCCCCTATCTGGGGCTGAGCGCGGCGCGGATGGGGCCGGGTGACGCGATCCATGCCGGTTTCGCCGATGCCTTCGTGCCCGAGGCCGAATGGGAGGGTCTGAAGGCACGGCTCGCCGAGAGCGGCGATATCGCCGCCCTGCCCCGCCATGCCGCGCCGGAAAGCCCGCTGGCGTCGGCGCAGGCGAAGATCGACCGGCTCTTCGCCGGCGCGAGCGTGCCCGCGATCGTCGCGGCGCTGGAAGCGGAGGACGGGGAGCTTGCCGGCGCGGCGCTCAAGGCGATCCGGCGCAACTCGCCCCTGTCGATGGCCTCGACGCTCGCCATGCTGCGCCCGCCGCCGGGCGACATCGTGGCCGCGATCCGGCAGGAATTCCGCTGGACCTGGCGGTCGATGGAGAAGGGCGACTTCCTCGAAGGCGTGCGGGCGCAGATCATCGACAAGGACCGCAACCCGAAATGGCGCCATGCAAGGCCCGAGGACGTGACCGAGGCCGAGGTGGCGGCGATGCTGGCGCCGCTGGGAACGGATGAATGGGAGGAGACGACATGAGGATCGGTTTCATCGGGCTTGGCAACATGGGCGCGCCGATGGCCGCGAACCTCGCGCGCGCGGGCCACGAGGTGACGGGCTTCGACCTCGCCGCCCGGCCCGAAGGGATCGCCATGGCCGAGAGCGCGGCGGCGGCCGCAAGAGGCGCCGAGGTGGTCATCACCATGCTGCCCAACGGCGAGATCCTGCGCGCGGTGGCGGCCGAGGTGATTCCGGCGATGGAGCGGGGCGCGGTCCTCTGCGACTGCTCGACCGTGGACGTCGAAAGCGCCCGCGCGGTGGCCGGTCAGGCCGAGGCGGCCGGGCTCGGCGCGCTCGACGCGCCCGTGTCCGGCGGGGTCGGCGGGGCGGCGGCGGGAACGCTGACCTTCATGGTCGGCGGCGCGGACGCGGCCTTCGCCAAGGCGAAGCCGCTTTTCGAGGTCATGGGCCAGAAGGCGGTGCATTGCGGCGGCCCCGGCGCCGGGCAGGCGGCGAAGATCTGCAACAACATGATCCTCGGCGTGACCATGATCGCCACCTGCGAGGCCTTCGCGCTCGCCGACAAGCTGGGGCTGGACCGCGCGAGGATGTTCGACGTGGTCTCGACGTCGTCGGGTTATTCCTGGACGATGAATGCCTATTGCCCGGCGCCGGGGGTGGGCCCGAAAAGCCCGGCCGACAACGACTACAGGCCCGGCTTCGCGGCGGAGCTGATGCTCAAGGACCTGCGGCTAAGCCAGCAGGCGGCCGAGGCGGCCGATGCCGACACGCCGATGGGCGAGCTCGCCGCGAAGCTCTACGCCCGCTTCGTCGAGGAGGAGGACGGGCGCGGCCGCGACTTCTCGGCCATGCTGCCCCGGTTCGAGAAGCGCCAGCGCGGCTGACCCCAAGCGGGGCGGTCGGCGCGCGATGGCCATGACCGCCACCGCGCGCGGTGATCATCACGGCCCGCCGATCCCGCCGTGAATGCGCCGGGGCCAGACCTTTCACCAAGGTTAATTTTCTGATTTAATGACTATATAACAATACGTTGCCGAAAGGTCCAAATTTGGACCGCTGGCTCTGCCGCGCCCGCCGCCGTCAGTTCCCGGTAAACATCGGTCAACTGATCCCGATAGAAACTTTCCCCCAGGACATGGTCGAAACGAACGCCCAGCCGCTCATAGACCGAAGCAAAAGCTTGGTAGCTGATTCGGTTGATTTCCTTCCAGAGTTCGAGGTTTTCCGCATCTCCCTGCTGGCTGCTTCGTCCAGTTGGAGCGGGTGGCTCAGGAGCATGTTCTGGAGAACATTCGACAGGCGCGGATGAGGACCCGCCGTGACTTGGTGGGTGCGGTGGCCCGCTGGCATTCCGAGACAGCGCAGGAACTCAGCCTTGC
>SLPP01000050.1 GCA_007131945.1 Paracoccaceae bacterium
CCGGGGAGCGCGACGCGATCAACCCCGTGAGTGACGGTACGTTTCTTGACATCTGCGGCCCGTTCCACGTCGGATGACGGCCCGGATCTGCTGCGTTGGTTCCTGCGACGGCAGGTCACGCCTGCGATCCTGAATCGCGAAAAGCACCTGCGGGCAGGGCGAACGCCAGGTCGCGCCCGGTCTCGTCATCGGCTGACCGAATGCGGGCCGAAAACGCGGGAGAATGCATCATGAAGATCACCGACAGTTCAGGCGTCAGACGCCTCGTCGTCGCCCTGATGGCGTCAGGCGCGTTCGGCCTTCACGGCGGCGCCCTGGCGCAGGGTTACGGACATGACCAGGGGCATGACCTGGCACGGCTGGGAACGGTTGAGTTCGATGTCGCGTGCAGCGCCGCCGCGCAGGAACGGTTCAACCATGCAATGGCGCTCTACCATTCCTTCGCCTGGCCCGAGGCGGGGGCCGCATTCACCGCCGTCGCGGAAGCGGACCCGGCCTGCGGCATGGCGCATTGGGGCCGTGCGATGGTTCTGCTGGACAACCCGTTCCTCTGGCCCGGCAGCCTGCCGCCGGAGCGGCTCGACGCGGTCGCGCAGGCCCTCGACGAGGCGCGCGCGGCTGGCCTCGCCACTGCCCGCGAGCAGGGCTATGTCGAGGCGGTCGAGGCCTTCGTGCGCGACCACGCGACCCGCGATCACCGCACGCGCGTCCAGGCCTTCGAGGAGCGGCTGGGGCGCGTCTCCGCCGGGAATCCCGACGACATGGAGGCCGCCATCCTGCACGCGCTGGTGACCTCGGCGAATTTCGATCCGGCCGACCGGACCTATGCCAACCAGCTTCGCGCCGCCGGGATCCTGGAGCCGCTCTTCGCCGCGTATCCCGATCATCCCGGCGTCGCGCATTACCTGATCCACACCTACGACTATCCGCCGCTGGCGCAGCAAGGCCTGGAGGCGGCGCGGCGCTACGCGGAGATCGCCCCGGATGCGGTGCATGCGCTCCACATGCCCTCGCACATCTTCACCCGCGTCGGCTACTGGCAGGACTCGATCGACTCCAACCGGGCGTCGCTGGAAGTCGATGGCGGCAGGACGCTCAACTCGCACCACGCCTATGACTACCTCGTCTACGCGCATCTGCAGATGGCGCAGGATGCAGCGGCGCGACAGGCATTGTCGGACGCCTATGGCGCCAGCGAGGTCGACCATTTCGCCGCCGCCTTCGCCTATGCCGCCATGCCCGCCCGCCTGGCGCTCGAGCGCGGCGACTGGGCGGCGGCGGCGGAGCTCGATCTCAGGCCCGCCGCCGGCGGCTATCCGTGGCAGAAGTATCCGCATGCCGAGGCGATCAACGCCTTCGCCCGCGGCGTCGGCGCGGCACGCAGCGGCGATGGCGCCGCCGCGCGGGCAGAGCAGGCGCGGCTCGAGGCCCTGCGCGAGGCGACCGGCCCCGCCTACTGGAAGGAGCAGGTCGATATCCAGGCCGAAATCGTCGCCGCGCTCGCGCTTTGCGCGGAGGGCGGGACGCCGGCCTGCATCGAGGCGCTGCGCGACGCCGCGGCGCGCGAGGACGCGACCGAGAAGCACGTGGTGACGCCCGGACCGATCCTTCCGGCGCGCGAGCTGCTGGCCGACATCCTGTTGCAGGACGGAAGGTACGCGGCGGCGCTGGACGAATACGAAGCGGTGCTCGAGAAGGAGCCGAACCGCTACCGCGCGATCGCCGGTGCGATGACCGCGGCGCGCGAGGCGGGCAAGCCGGAGGCGGCGCGCCGGCATGCCGTGCATCTCCTCGAGCAGGCGGCGGAGGCCGACAGCGCGCGCGAGTCGCTGCAGGCGGCCCGGGAGATCACCGCGGGATGACGCCGCGGGCGCGGCGCGGCCTTGCGACCGGGGGCCGCGCCGCGCGTCCGGCATCTGTCCGATAGCGGCGCGGACCGGCGTCATCGCCCGCCGCCGGCGTTTTCGGTTCCGCCCGATTGCGCCCCCCGCCGCCCCGCCCCATATTCCGGGCGGAAACCGATCGGAGGAACGCATGCGGGCGCTTCTGGCACTGGTGTTGATGATCCCGGTCCTGCCGCAGGGCGGGCAGGCGCAGACGATCCCCGAGGATCGCGGCCAGATCGCGCTCAGCTTCGCCCCGGTCGTGCGCGCGGCCGCGCCGGCCGTCGTCAGCATCTACGCCAGCCGCGTCGTCGAGACGCGGGTCAGTCCCTTCTTCGACGACCCGCTCTTCGGCCAGCTCTTCGGCGATTTCGGCCGGCGCGTGCCGCGGGTGCAGAACGCGCTCGGCTCGGGCGTCATCGTCTCGGAAGACGGGATCGTGGTGTCGAACCACCATGTCGTCGAGGGCGCCCACGATATCCGCATCGTCCTCGGCGACCGGCGGGAGTTCTCGGCCGAGCTGATCCTGGAGGACGCCGAGAGCGACCTCGCCATCCTGCGCATCCGCGGTGCCGAGCGGCTGCCGGCCCTCGCGCTGGCCGATTCCGACCGGCTGGAAGTGGGCGATCTCGTCCTCTCCATCGGCAATCCTTTCGGGGTCGGGCAGACGGTGTCGAGCGGCATCGTCTCGGCGCTCGCCCGCTCGGGGATCACGCTGGGTTCGGGGCGCGGCTATTTCATCCAGACCGACGCGGCGATCAATCCGGGCAATTCGGGGGGCGCTCTGGTCGACACGAGCGGCCGGCTCGTCGGCATCAACACCGCGATCCTGACGCGAACCGGGGGGTCGCACGGCATCGGCTTCGCCATCCCCTCGAACCTCGTGGTGCAGGTCGTGGCGCAGGCGCAGGCCGGGGCGCGCCGCTTCCGCCGGCCCTGGGCGGGGATGAGCGGGCAGGCGGTCGATGCCAGCCTCGCCGAGGCCTTCGGGATGTCGCTGCCGCAGGGCGTCGTGATCACCGACCTGCACCCGCTGAGCCCGCTTGCCGCGGCCGGGCTGCGGCCGGGCGACGTGATCCTCGCGCTCGACGGCGAGCCGGTGAACTCGCCGCCCGAGATGATCTTCCGCATGGCCGCGCGCGGGATCGGCGCCGAGGCGCGGCTGGAGGTCTTGCGCAACGGCGCCGGGGAAAGGGTCGCGATCGACCTGATCGCGCCGCCGGAAGTGCCGCCGCGCGACCGGCTCGAGGTCAGCCACGGCGTCGCCCTGCGCGGGCTCGTCGCCGAGAACATCAACCCGGCGGTGATCGCCGAACACGACCTGCCCCCCGGCATCTCCGCCGGCGTCGTCGTGGTCGAGGCGCGCGACATCGCCGGGCGCGCGGGGCTTCGGCCGGGCGACGTCCTCCTTGCGGTCAACCGTCAGCCCGTCGCCACGACCGGGGCGCTCGACCGCGTGCTGCGCGATCCGACCCGCAACTGGGAGGTCGAGATCCTGCGCGAGGGCCGGCGCAGCTGGCTGCGTTTCCGCATCTGAGCGCCGCGCCGTCGGACGCGCCGGCCGGTCGCGCGATGGCCCCCGCGCCGCGCCCGGCACGGGCGCGGCGCCCGGCCCAACGCGAGGAAGGTTGCACCGGAGGTGCAGCCTGACGAGGGGCGGGAGAACCCCAGCTGCCGCGAGGCCATCGGGTGCCGGCCGCCCGCCGGTCGGCCATCGCCCCCGTTCCCGCCGGCGCGGCAACCGGCTATGATCCGCCCGAGGTGACCCGCATGGCCGATCTCTTCGACACCGCCCCCGCCGCGTCGCGCGCCGATACCGCGCCGCGCCCGCTCGCCGACCGGCTGCGGCCGACGACGCTGGCCGACGTGATCGGCCAGGACCGGATCCTCGCCCGCGACGGCCCGCTGGGCGCGATGCTCGCCTCGGGCGCGCTCTCCTCGCTCGTGCTCTGGGGCCCGCCGGGGACCGGCAAGACCACCATCGCCCGGCTTCTCGCCGAGGCGACGGATCTGCATTTCGTCCAGATCAGCGCCATCTTCACCGGCGTCCAGGACCTGCGCCGCGTCTTCGAGGCGGCGAAACACCGGCGCGCCAACGGCCAGGGCACGCTTCTCTTCGTCGACGAGATCCACCGCTTCAACAAGGCCCAGCAGGACGGCTTCCTGCCGCATATGGAGGACGGCACGATCCTGCTCGTTGGCGCCACGACCGAGAATCCCTCGTTCGAGCTCAACGCCGCGCTGCTGTCGCGCGCGCAGGTGATCGTGCTCGACCGCCTCAGCCTCGCCGATCTCGAACGCCTCGCGCAGCGCGCCGAACAGGCGCTGGGCCGGCCGCTGCCGCTGCAAGCGCCGGCGCGCGAGGCGCTGCTCGAGATGGCCGATGGCGACGGCCGCGCGCTTCTCAACCTCGTCGAGCAGATCGCCGCCTGGAAGCTCGACGCGCCCATCGATGTCGCGACGCTCTCGGCCCGGCTGATGCGGCGCGCGGCGCAGTACGACAAGGCGGGCGACGCGCATTACAACCTGATCTCGGCGCTGCACAAGTCGGTGCGCGGCTCGGACCCCGACGCCGCGCTCTACTGGCTCGCGCGGATGCTCGAGGGCGGCGAGGATCCGCGCTACCTCGCCCGCCGCATCACCCGCATGGCGATCGAGGATATCGGGCTGGCCGATCCCCAGGCCCAGGCCCACTGCCTGCACGCCTGGGAGGTCTATGAACGCCTTGGCAGTCCCGAGGGCGAGCTGGCGCTGGCGCAGGCCGTGGTCTACCTCGCGCTGGCGCCGAAGTCGAACGCGACCTACACCGCCTTCGGCGCGGCGCGCCGGCTGGCGAAGCAGACGGGCTCGAAGCCGCCGCCCGCGCATATCCTCAACGCGCCGACGAAGCTCATGGCCGAGCAGGGCTATGGCGAGGGCTACGAGTACGACCACGACGCCGAGGACGGCTTCTCGGGCCAGGACTATTTCCCCGAGGGGGTGAAACGCCCGGTCCTCTACGCCCCGCCCGAACGCGGTTTCGAGCGCGAACTGAGGAAGCGGCTCGACTGGTTCGCGAGGCTGCGCGCGCGCCGGCAGAGCGGCTGAACGGCGGTTGACAAGCCGCCGCGCGCGCGGAAAGAGGGCGCATGTTCGGAACCCTGCTGCAGATCGCGATCGGCGGCGCGCTGGGCGCGATGGCGCGTTTCGGCACGCAGTCGCTGGCGCTCCGGCTCTTCGGGCCGACCTTCCCCATCGGCACGCTCGCCGCGAACGTGCTGGGTTCCTTCCTGATGGGCCTCGCCGTCGCCTGGCTGGTGGATCGCGAGTTCGCCCGCTTCCTGCCCTTCGCCACGGTCGGCTTCCTCGGCGCCTACACCACCTTCTCGACCTATGCGCTCGACGCGCTGCGGCTGTGGGAAAAGGGCGAGGCGATGCTGGCGCTCGGCTATGTCATTGGCTCGGTCGTCCTGTGCATCGCCGCCTGCCTCGCCGGTCTCGGCCTCGGCCGGAGCCTGATGTCGTGAGCGGCGTGCAGCACCTGACCGTGGCCGAGGACGAGGGCGAGCAGCGTCTCGACCGCTGGCTCAGGCGGCGCTTTCCGCACGTCACGCAGGCGATGGTCGAGAAGCTCTGCCGCAAGGGCGAGCTGCGGGTCGACGGCGGGCGCGTCAAGGCCGCGACGCGGCTGGAGCCGGGGCAGAGCGTGCGCGTCCCGCCGCTGCCCGACGCCCCGCCCCCCGTGCCGAAACCGGCCGCCGCTGCGCCGGGCATCGCGCCCGCCGACGCAAGGATGATCCGGGACGCGGTCCTGTGGATGGACGCGCACATCATCGCGCTCGACAAGCCGCCGGGCCTGCCCAGCCAGGGCGGCTCGGGCCAGGGGACGCGGCATGTCGACGCCCTGA
>SLPP01000054.1 GCA_007131945.1 Paracoccaceae bacterium
GCGCTCCTGCAGACCCACCAGCCCGATCACCCGGTGATCCGCGCGATCCTCTCGGGCGACGACGAGGGGTTCTGGCGCGCCGAGGCGAACGAACGCCGCGCCCTCGGCATGCCGCCCTTCGGCCGGCTGGCGGGGATCATCCTGTCCTCGCCGAAGCTGGAGGAATTGTCTGATTTCGCCATGGCGCTCGCCGACCGGGACGAGCCCCTCCGCCGCGTCGGAGCGCAGCTCTTCGGTCCCGCACCGGCGCCGATCGCCCGTGTGCGCGGCCGCCACCGGGTGCGGATGCTGATCAAGGCCGCCAAGGGCGCGCCGCTGCAACCGGCGCTGCGCGCCTGGGTGGCGCAACTGAAGCCGCCGCACGACCTTCGGCTCGCCATCGACATCGATCCGCAGAGTTTCTGGTAGCGGCTCTGCCATTGGCCGAGACGACGCCACCGGTCGGGGCGTGTTGCGCCCGCCTCGGCGCTTCTGGTAAAGGACGGCAGCGCGGTGCCTTTCCGGTCGCCGCAGTCTTGCACGAGTAGCGGTTCCTTCATGAGCGGAATGATCCCGGCCTGGATCGACGGCGCGTTGCAACCGGTCGAGAAGCTGGCCGTCCACCGCCGGGGGCTGCGGCACAAGGCGATCTCGGTCTTCGTGCTCGCGGGCGACAAGGTCCTGATACAGCGCCGCGCGGCAGGCAAGTATCACACGCCGGGGCTCTGGGCGAATACTTGCTGCACGCATCCCTACTGGGGAGAGTCCGACATCGATTGCGCCCGCCGCCGGTTGGAGGAAGAGCTGGGCATAACCGGGCTCGTGCTGAACCCGGTACACGATGTCGAATACCGCGCCGATGTGGGCGGCGGGCTCACCGAGCACGAATGCGTGCGTATCTTCCGCGCCGAGGCGCCCGCCGACCTGTCCGTCCACCCCGCGCCGGAAGAAGTGGCCGAGACACGCTGGGTTCCGCTGGGTGATCTCGCCCGCGACGTGATCCGCCGGCCCGAGCTCTTCACCCCCTGGTTGCGCATCTACATGGCCGAGCACATGGAGCGCATCTTCGCTCCGGCCCCCGGCTAGGCCGGAACCCGCGCCCCTGTCGCAAAGCGCTGGCCTTGCGCGCCTTTTCCCGCTATCTTGCGCGCCAGACCCGGAAAACGGGCGGTACAGAGGCAAAGGCAGTGCATCCATGACGGAAATGGTTCATGGCACCCTGCCCGCACAGGCGGGCGAGGCGGTGCTTTCGCGCTGGTGGCGCACGGTCGACCGCTGGACGATCTCCTGCGTTCTCTTGCTGTTCGTCACCGGCCTGCTGCTCGCGCTCGCCTCCTCGCCACCGCTTGCCGCGCGCAACAATCTGCCGCCTTTCTTCTACTTCGAACGCCAGGCGGTATTCGGCGTCGTGGCGCTGGCGATCATGTTCCTCGTCTCGATGATGTCACCTGCCGTGATCCGGCGTCTGGCTGTCCTCGGCTTCGTCGCCACGTTCCTGACGCTCATGGCGCTACCGGTCATCGGCACCGATTTCGGCAAGGGCGCGGTGCGCTGGCTCAGCCTCGGTTTCGTCAGCGTCCAGCCGTCGGAGTTCATGAAACCCTGCCTCGCCGTCCTTGCGGCCTGGTTCCTCGCCGCCGGGCAGGAGATCAACGGACCTCCCGGCAAGTCGCTCTCGCTGGGCGTCACGCTCGCCGTTGTGTTCCTGCTGGTCCTGCAGCCCGATTTCGGCCAGGCGGCGCTGGTGTTCTTTGGCTGGGGGGTGATGTATTTCGCCGCCGGCGCGCCCATCGTGCTGATCCTGACGCTCGCCGGGCTCGCCATCGCCGGCGGCGTCGGCGCCTATACCCATTCCGAGCATTTCGCCCGCCGGATCGACGGCTTCCTCGCCGCCGAGGTCGATGCCCGCTCGCAGCTGGGCTTCGCCACCTCGGCCATCCAGGAGGGCGGACTCTTCGGCATGGGCGTGGGCGAGGGGCAGGTGAAGTGGCAGTTGCCCGACGCGCATACCGACTTCATCATCGCGGTCGCGGCAGAGGAATACGGCTTCCTGCTCGTCGCCTTCATCGTCATGCTCTACGCCACGATCTGCCTGCGCGCGTTGTCGCGGCTCACGCGCGAGCGCGACCCGTTCATCCGGCTGGCGGGGACCGGCATCGTCGCCATCTTCTCGATGCAGGCGATGATCAACATGGGCGTCGCGGTGCGGCTCCTGCCGGCCAAGGGCATGACGCTGCCCTTCGTCAGCTACGGCGGCTCGTCGCTCGTCGCGATGGGGATCATGATCGGCATGCTGCTTGCCTTGACGCGCACCCGACCGCAGGGCGAGATTGGCGAGATCCTTGCCCAGGGCGCCGCACGGAGGGGATGATGGCAGGCAGGCGGACCGGGCGCGCGCCCTTGGCGGTGATCGCCGCGGGGGGCACCGGTGGGCACATGTTTCCGGCCCAGGCTCTGGCCGAGGCGCTCTTGGCGCGTGGCTGGCGCGTGGCTCTTTCCACCGACGACCGCGGCGCGCGCTATGCCGGCAACTTCCCCGAGGCGGTCGCCCGCCGCGTCGTCCCCTCGGCGACGCCGGCCCGCGGTGGCTTGGGCGAGAAGCTGATGGTGCCGCTGCGCATCGCCGGGGGCGTGCTGAAGGCCGCGGGCGGGATGCTGATCGACCGGCCGCGCGTGGTGGTGGGCTTCGGCGGTTATCCCGCGATACCGGCGCTGACCGCCGCCTGGCTCCTGCGCGTCCCGCGCCTGATCCACGAACAGAACGGCGTGCTGGGCCGGGTCAACGAGGTCTTCGCGCGCCGCGTCCAGGCGGTGGCCTGCGGCGCCTGGCCGACGCAATTGCCGGGCGGGGTCGCGGGAATGCATGTCGGCAACCCGGTGCGCGATTCGGTGCGCGAGCGCGCCCGTTCGCCCTATATCCCGCCCGGCGACTACCCGATGAGCCTTTTGGTGATCGGTGGCAGCCAGGGCGCGCGGATCCTGTCCGATGTCGTGCCCCCGGCGCTGGCTTTGCTCGGTGAGGACTTGCGCAGCCATCTGCGCGTCGCCCACCAGGCCCGGCCCGAGGATCTGGAGCGGGTCGAGGACGCCTATGCCGAAGCCGGCATCCGGGCCGAGGTCGCCCCCTTCTTCGACGACATCGCCCGGCGGTTTTCCGAGGCACAGCTGGTGATCGCCCGCTCGGGCGCCTCGACCGTGGCCGACCTTGCGGTGATCGGGCGTCCCTCGATCCTCGTGCCGCTCGCCGCAGCCATCCGCGACGAGCAGACCGCGAATGCCCGCGCCCTCCTCAAGGCCGAAGCCGCGGTGCTGATCCCCGAGCGCCACTTCACCGCCGAGGCGCTGGCCGAGCAGGTCGAGGCGGTCCTGACCAATCCCGAAGCCGCCGAGCGGATGGCGGCTGGCGCGCTGACCATCGGGATCCCGGACGCGGCCGAGCGCCTGGCCGATCTGGTGGCCGACATCGCCGGCCAGCCACCGGCGATGCCGGCATGAGCCCGCGCACGCTCCTGCCCGACGACCTGGGCGCGTTTCACTTCATCGGCATCGGCGGCATCGGCATGTCGGGGATCGCCGAGATCCTCGCCCGCCTCGGCCATGTGGTGCAGGGTTCGGACACGCGGGCCTCCGCCATCACCGAAAGGCTCGCGGACCTCGGTGTCACCATCCATGTCGGCCACCGGGCGGAGAATCTCGGCGCGGCCAAGGTTGTCGTTGTCTCGACCGCGATCAAGCCGGACAACCCCGAACTGCTCGAGGCCCGTCTGCGCGCGCTGCCGGTCGTCCACCGATCGGAGATGCTCGCCGAACTGATGCGCCTGCAGCGCACCGTTGCCGTGGCCGGCACGCATGGCAAGACCACGACGACGACGCTCGTCGCCACACTCCTCGATGCCGGCGGCATCGACCCGACGGTGATCAACGGCGGCGTGATTCATGCCTACGGGGCGAACGCGCGGCTGGGGCAGGGTGACTGGACCGTGGTCGAGGCCGACGAATCGGACGGATCGTTCAACCGGTTGCCGACAACCGTCGCCGTCGTCACCAGCATCGACATCGAGCATCTGGACCACTGGCAGGATTTCGACGCGCTGCGCGCGGGCTTCCGCCGTTTCGTGCAGGGGGTTCCGTTCTACGGGCTCGCCGTCCTCTGCGCCGATCACCCCGAGGTGCGGGCGCTGGCGGGCGAGGTCACGGGCCGCCCGCTGGTCACCTACGGCCTGAACGAGGGGGCCGACCTGCGCGCCGTCAACCTGCGCGGCGAGGCGGGCGTCATGCGCTTCGACATCGTGCGGCGGGACGGCCCGCCGATCGCCGATTGCCGCCTTCCGCTGCCCGGCGATCACAACGTGTCGAACGCGCTCGCCGCCGTTGCCGTCGCCCTGCATCTGGGCATCGCACCCGAGGCCATCCGGCGGGGGCTTGCCGGCTTCCGCGGCGTCGGGCGGCGGTTCACGCATCTGGGCAGCCCGGGCGGCGTTCGGATCATCGACGACTACGCCCATCACCCGGTCGAGATTGCCGCCGCCCTGCGCGGCGCCCGGCAGGTGGCAGGGCGGGGGCGTGTGATTGCCGTGCACCAGCCACATCGCTATTCGCGACTTGCCTCGCTCTTCGACGATTTCTGCCGCTGCTTCGCCGATGCCGACATCGTCGCCATCGCCGAGGTCTATCCGGCCGGCGAGGATGCGATTCCGGGCGCGGGCCGGGACGATCTGGTGCGCGGCATTCGCGCGGCGGGTCACGGCGCGGTTCATGCGTTGGCGGACGAAGCCGCGTTCGAGGCGTTCCTCCGTGCGCAGTCGCGGCCGGGCGACATCGTCATGTGCCTCGGCGCGGGTTCGATCAGCGCCTGGGCGCAGGGCCTCGTCGCACGCCTCGGAGGATAAGGTGGAATGGCGGCTCTGGCTGATCCCCGCCATCGCCGCGCTGATCGGTCTTGCCGCGGGCTGGGGGATCGGGCGCTGGTGGGGACCGCGCGCGGTCTGGTGGCTGGCCGGAACGCTGGGTTTGCTCGCAGTGGGCCTGATCCTCGCGGCCCGCGCCGCGCAGGGGATGGAGGGGTTGGGCTACGTCATCGTCGCGATCTTCATGGCCGCACCGGCCGGTCTGGGCGCGGTGCTCGCCGGCCTCTGGCACAGGTGGCGGAGATGACCCTGTCGAGCGCATCGACAGAGGTTTCAATCCGGTTAATTTTTTCGATAAAAATAAGAAATATCATAGGCTTGCCTGTTTGTTCGCGTGCGAACACCCCGAGGTTTCGCGGTCTTTCTGCGCCCCGGACGCCGCTGCGGCGGCGGCCGTCATCGCGCCCGCCCGGCTGGACAGCCGGCCGGCCGGGGGGTAGCTGAACGCGCATGACCCGCCCCTCCGACATCCCCGTTCGTGGCGCCCTGACCCCCGACCGCCCGCTCGACAGCCTCACCTGGCTGCGCGTCGGCGGACCGGCCGACTGGCTCTTTCAGCCCGCCGACGAGGACGACCTCGCCGCCTTCCTCGCCGCCCTGCCGCCCGAGTACCCGGTCTTCCCGATGGGCGTCGGCTCGAACCTGATCGTCCGCGACGGCGGGATGCGGGCCGTGGTCATCCGCCTCGGGCGCGGCTTCAACGCGATCGAGATCGCCGGCGACCGCGTCACTGCCGGGGCCGCTGCACTCGACGCGCATGTCGCGCGCAAGGCCGCCGAGGCGGGGCTGGACCTGACCTTCCTGCGCACCATCCCCGGCGCGATCGGCGGCGCGGTGCGAATGAATGCCGGCTGCTACGGCACCTA
>SLPP01000401.1 GCA_007131945.1 Paracoccaceae bacterium
AGCTCCTCGCGCATCCACTGCATGCCCATCCTTCCGGCGAGCGGCGCGTAGATGTCCATCGTCTCGCGCGCCTTCTGCCCCTGCTTGTCGGGCCGCATCGAGCGGATCGTGCGCATGTTGTGCAGCCGGTCGGCGAGCTTGACCAGGATCACGCGCAGATCGCGGCTCATCGCGATCAGGAGCTTGCGGAAGTTCTCGGCCTGCTTCGCCTCCGAGGACGAGAGCTGCAGGTTGGTCAGCTTGGTGACGCCGTCGACCAGCTCGGCGATCTCGTCGCCGAAGAGCCGCTTGATCTCGGGATAGGTCGAGCGCGTGTCCTCGACCGTGTCGTGCAGAAGCGCGGTGACGATCGTCGCGTCGTCGAGCCGCATCTCGGTCAGGATCGAGGCGACGGCGACGGGATGGGTGAAATAGGGCTCGCCCGAATGCCGCGTCTGCCCCGCGTGCATCGCCGCGCCGTAGTCCCAGGCGCGGCGGATCAGGTCTTCGTCGCAGGTCGGGTTGTAGTTGCGAACCAGCGCAACCAGGTCATCGGGCGTCATCACGGCCGCAACCCGCCCGCATCGCTCAGTCCTCCCGGCTCTGCGCCTCGAGCAGCTGGCGCAGCATCTGCTCCTCGCTCATGTCGTCGGCAGCCGGCCGGTCGGCCTCGGTGCTCATCAGGAGCGCCATGTCGTCGTCCTCGGGCATGTCGACCTCGATCTGGGTCTGCATGCTCTCGATCAGCCGCTCGCGCAGCGCGTCGGCCTGCTGCGTCTCCTCGGCGATCTCGCGCAGCGCGACGACCGGGTTCTTGTCGTTGTCGCGATCGACCGTGATCGGCGCGCCCGAGGCGACCTCGCGCGCGCGATGGGCGGCCAGGATCACCAGCTCGAACCGGTTGGGAACCTTGTCAACGCAGTCTTCAACCGTCACGCGGGCCATGCGAACACTCCATGTCCAGGGAAAGGGCGGGTCAAGAAGCGGCTTCTAGCGCGAAAGCGGGGGCTTGACAAGCCGGAGCCGACGGCGCCGGCGACCGGCCGGCTCACAACCTGCGGAGCGCGGCGCGCGCGGCCGGATCGAGCGTGTCGCGCATCTCGGCCACCGTCCGGCCCAGCACCGGATGCAGCCAGTCGGGCGCGATCTCGGCCAGCGGCACCAGCACGAAGGCGCGGTCCTGAAGCCGCGGATGCGGCAGGATCAGCCGCTCCGGCGCGGCCCGCATCTGCGCCGCCAGCGGCATCTCGATCCAGCGCCGGACCTCGGCCGCGTCGGGCAGCACCCGGTCGCCCTGCGCCAAGAGGTCGAGGTCGATCACCCGCCGTTCCCAGCGCGCCCGCCGCTGCCGGCCGAGCGCCGATTCGATCCCGTGCAGCGCCGCCAGAAGCGCCGGCGCGTCGAGCCGCGTCTCGATCTCGACACAGGCATTCACGAAGTCGGGACCCGACCTTGCCGGGAAGGCCGGCGTTTGCCAAATTCCTGACTCTCTGATACGCTTTGTCGGTATTTGATCGAGCAGGCGCAGCGCCTCCGAGAGTGACGCTGCGTTACGGGTGACAACCTCGGAAAGATTGCTTCCAAGGGCAATCAGGAAGCGGTTGCTCTTGACTTTCTTCATCCGTAAACAGCTTCAGTTCGTGTCTGGGTACGAGTGGCGATGCCGGCGGGCCAGCCCCCCTCGAGGGTGGCCGGCATTTCGCGCCCGGGACATCGAAGGCGTCTCATGGCACGATCGGGAAAGGAAAGGCAATGTTTTACAAGGACGACCGGCTCGCTCTCTTCATCGACGGGGCCAATCTCTTCGCGGCCGGGAAGTCGTTGGGATTCGACATAGATTACAAGCTTTTGCGCCAGGAATTCATGCGCCGCGGCAAGCTCTTGCGCGCCTTCTACTACACTGCGCTGCTGGAAAGCGAGGATTACTCGCCGATCCGCCCGCTGATCGACTGGCTGCAATACAACGGCTACACGATGGTGACCAAGCCCGCCAAGGAATACATCGACAGCGCCGGGCGGCGGAAGGTCAAGGGCAACATGGACATCGAGCTCACCGTCAACGCGATGGAGCTCGTCGACCGGCTGGACCACGCGGTGCTCTTCTCGGGCGACGGCGACTTCAAGCCGCTGGTCGAGGCGCTGCAGCGCAAGGGGCTGCGCGTCTCGGTGGTCTCGACCATCCGCTCCAGCCCGCCGATGATCGCCGACGACCTGCGCCGGCAGGCCGACAACTTCATCGAGCTCGACGACCTGCGCGAGATCATCGGCCGCCCGCCGCGCGAGCCGCGCGAGCCGCGGATGGAGCGCGAGGAAGCCACCACGAACGGCGACGCCTGAGCCTTGATCACGGCACTCGGCGCGCTTTTCGCGGCGACCTTCCTCGCCGCGACGGTCTTTCCCTTCCAGTCCGAGGTCGTCTTCGTGGCGATGCAGGTGGCCGGCGTGGCGCCGCTGGTCACGCTGATCGTCGTCGCCAGCGCCGGCAACACGCTGGGCGCCTTCGTCAACTACTGGATCGGCGCGCGGCTGGAGGATCACGGCGCGCATCGCTGGCTGCGCATCGACGACGAGAAGTTCGAGCGCGCGAAACGCTGGTGGGCGCGCTGGGGGGTCTGGTCGCTGCTGATGAGCTGGGCGCCGGTCCTCGGCTGGTTCACCGTCGTCGCCGGCGCCATGCGCACGCCGCTGTGGCAGTTCACCATCCTGGTGACGATCTCCAAGACCGGGCGTTTCGTCTTCCTCGGCGTCATCACGCATTATGCTTTGGGGCTGGACTGGGGACGGGGCGCGCCTTAGGTCTGGGGCGGATCAGGAAAGGGCCGCCATGACCGCGAAACCGCCGCCCGCGAAACCGCCGCTCACGCTCTATCTGGCCGCGCCGCGCGGCTTCTGCGCGGGCGTCGACCGGGCGATCAAGATCGTCGAGATGGCGCTCGAGAAATGGGGCCCGCCGGTCTATGTCCGCCACGAGATCGTGCACAACCGCTTCGTCGTCGACGCGCTGCGCGAAAAGGGCGCGGTCTTCGTCGAGGAACTCGACGACTGCCCGAACGACCGGCCGGTGATCTTCTCCGCCCATGGCGTGCCGAAATCGGTGCCCGCCGCCGCCCGCGCCCGGCAGATGATCTATGTCGACGCGACCTGCCCGCTCGTCTCCAAGGTCCATATCGAGGCCGAGCGCCACTTTGCCAACGGGCTGCAGATGGTGATGATCGGCCATGCCGGCCACCCCGAGACCGAGGGCACGATGGGCCAGCTGCCCCCCGGCGAGGTGCTGCTGGTCGAGACCGTCGCCGACGTGGCCGGGCTCAAGGTTCGCGATCCCGCGAAACTCGCCTTCATCACCCAGACCACGCTTTCGGTCGACGACACCGCCGGGATCGTCGCCGCGCTAAAGGCCCGCTTCCCGGCGATCATCGGCCCGCACAAGGAAGACATCTGCTACGCCACCACCAACCGGCAGGCGGCAGTCAAGGCGATCGCGCCGCGGATCGACGCGCTTCTGGTCATCGGCGCGCCGAATTCCTCGAATTCCCGCCGCCTGGTTGAGGTCGGCCGCGCCGCCGGCTGCGACTACGCCCAGCTGATCCAGCGCGCGACCGAGATCGACTGGCGCGCGCTCGACGGCGCCCGCGCCGTGGGTCTCACCGCCGGGGCCAGCGCCCCCGAGGTCCTGGTCGACGAGGTGATCGCGGCGCTCGCCGCGCGCTATGACCTGACGCGCGAGCTGGTCGAGACCGCGGTCGAGCGGGTCGAGTTCAAGGTGCCGCGCGTCCTGCGCGAACCGGCATGACCCCGCCGCGCATCGCGATCCTGCTCACCGCCGCCGGGGCGCTGCCCTTCCTCGCCGCCGCGGCGATGATCCTCGGCCTCGTCCCGGGCGAGGGGCGGGCTCTGATCACCGCCTACGGCACGGTGATCCTCGCCTTCATGTCGGGCGTGCTCTGGGGCTTCGCGGCGCGCGGCGGGCGGGCCTGGGCCTATGTCCTCAGCGTCCTGCCGGCGCTGCATGTCTTCTTCTTCGTCATGCCGCATCCCTGGGCGATCCAGGGCCAGGCGCTGGCGCATCTGATCGCCGGCTTCCTCGCCGTTCTCGTGCTCGACATCGTCTACCAGGCGAAGGGGCTCGCGCCGCGCTGGTGGCTGAGCCTGCGCGTGCCCGTCACCGCCGTCGTCGTCGGCTGCCTCTGGGTCGCGCGCCATGCCTGACCCCCGGACAACGCGCCGCGCCAAAGGTTTCGTTGTGGTTAATTTTTCCGAATCGTCCATATATTCCAGAATGTTGCGATTCGGTCCAAGGTTGGACCGTGCCTGCCGCGGGGGCTTCAATGCCTGAGATCCACGCCTGGACCGACGGCGCCTGCTCGGGCAATCCCGGCCCCGGCGGCTGGGGCGTCGTGATGCGCGCGGTCGAGGGCGGGCGGGTGCTGAAGGAGCGCGAGCTTTCCGGCGGCGAGGCCGAGACCACCAACAACCGCATGGAACTGATGGCCGCGATCATGGCGCTCGAGGCGCTGACCCGGCCGGCGAGGATCACCATCACCACCGACAGCGCCTATGTGAAGAACGGCATCACCACCTGGCTGCCGGGCTGGAAAAGGAATGGCTGGCGCACCGCCGGCCGCAAGCCGGTCAAGAACGTCGATCTCTGGGAGCGGCTCGAAGCCGCGCAGGCGCGCCACGACGTGACCTGGCACTGGATCCGCGGCCATGCCGGACATCCCGAGAACGAACGCGCCGACGAACTCGCCCGCGCCGGCATGGCCCCGTTCAAGCCGCGCCCGGCGGCGAAGGCGGGAACCGGCGCATGAGCCTCGTTGCCGCGCTCGACTACCTCGCGGTCTTCATCTTCGCGCTGACCGGTGCGCTGGCGGCAAGTCGGGCGCAGCTCGACCTCGTCGGCTTTCTCTTCATCGCCAGCCTCACCGCCGTCGGTGGCGGCACGGTGCGCGATCTGCTGCTCAACCGCGACATGGTCTTCTGGATCGCCAATCCCTGGTATATCGGCACCGCCTGCACCGCCGCGGTGCTGGTCTTCTTCACCGCCCACCGGCTGGAATCGCGCCGCCGCGCGCTTGACTGGTTCGACGCCGGCGCCCTCGCCGTCGCCGTGGCCGCCGGCGTCGGGGTGGCGCTGTCGCTCGACCAAAGCCCGGCGGTGGTGCTGATGATGGGCATGGCGACCGGCACCTTCGGCGGGCTGATGCGCGACGTGGTCTGCAACGAGGTGCCGATGGTCCTGCGCCAGGGCGAGCTCTACCTGAGCGCCGCCTTCGCCGGGGCGCTCACCGCGCTCGGCACCGTCGCGATTACCGGCGCGACGCCGCCTGCGCTGCTCGCCTGCGCCGTCGTCACGTTCCTGCTGCGCGCCGGCTCGCTCATCTTCGGCTGGCGGCTTCCGGTCTACAAGCCGCGCCCGCCGCGGGTGTGACAGCCGGGCACGCGGCACTGAATCGGCGAGTTTTCAAAGCTTTCATTGCGGTTAATTTCTTGAATTTATCGTTTTTTTACAAATACTTGCCGAAGCGTCCAAATTTGGACGCTTGCCCCGGGTCGCGGCCCCGGAAGCGCCGCACGGCGGGCATTGCGCTTCCCTTGCCCCGCCGGATCGCCTAGCGTCGCGTCCATGTCGGACCCCGCCGCCCCCGCTCCCGTTGCCGCGATGGCCGCGCCCGCCTTTTCCGAGGATCAGGCGCAGGCCTGGGACCGGCTGGCCGAGGTGCTGGCCAAG
>SLPP01000263.1 GCA_007131945.1 Paracoccaceae bacterium
AGGTCGGGCAGGGCCGGCTCGACCGGGGCGGCCTGCGGGTCCCAGATGATCTCGGCGCCGCGGACGCGCTGCGAACGCCGGGCGAGCGCCCGGTCGGCCCGCGCGCGCCCCGGCCGCAGCGCCGCCAGACGCGGCGCGATCGCCCGCGCGCCGTCACCGACCCAGACCCGCGCGGCGAGCAGCGACGGTGTCAGCACCAGTGTCAGGATCGTCGCCACGCCGAGCCCGAAGACCACCGCCGTGGCCAGCTGCTTCCACCAGATCGCGGCCGGGCTGTCGACGGCATAGCCGCCGTTCACGAAGTCGATCGACACGCCGAGCATCATCGGCGTGAGCCCGGCCATGGTGGTAATCGTGGTCAGGAGCACCGGGCGGATACGCGCCTCGGCGGTGCGGATGATCGCCTCGATCCGCGGCATGATCCGCGCGTAGGACTGGTAGGTGTCGATCAGCACGATGTTGTTGTTGACCACGATCCCGGCCAGCGCGACGATCCCGGTGCCGGTCATGATGACCGAGAAGGGCTGGTTCATCACCAGCATCCCGATCAGCACCCCGGCGGTGGACAGGACCACGGCCAGCAGCACGAGGACGGCGTTGTAGAAGCTGTTGAACTGCGCCAGCAGGATGATGAACATCAGCCCCAGCGCCGCGCCGAAGGCGAGCGTCAGGAATTCGGCGCTTTCCTGCTGGTCCTGCTGCTCGCCGGTCCATTCCCAGCCGACGCCCTCGGGCAGCGGGCTCTCGGTCTCGAGCCAGGTGGTGAGCAATTCGATCCGCTCGGTGGCGTTGATCGGCACGATCCGCTGGCCGGCGGCGCGGATCTCCTCGCGCATCGCCCGGGCGGCGCGCTCTGCCTCTGAGCCCTCGGGATGGGTGCGCGGATCGACCTGGTCGCGGCGAAGGGTCCGCACGGCGGCGCCCTGCGCGTCGGTGATGCCGACAAGGCTCGGCGCCACCCCGGCCTTGACGTCGTAGAAGCGCTGCTCGTCCACGCGGTCGATCTGGGCGCGCAGCGGCACCGCTTCGCGGGTGACGAAGTTCGACAGCGGCACCATGCCGGCCTGGGTCTGCACGCGCAGCGTGTCGAGCGTCGCCAGCAGGCGGTCGCGCTCGGGCAGACGCAC
The DNA here is from genome assembly GCA_007131945.1 of Paracoccaceae bacterium. Taxonomy (GTDB): domain Bacteria; phylum Pseudomonadota; class Alphaproteobacteria; order Rhodobacterales; family Rhodobacteraceae; genus Pararhodobacter. Next base: position 1,128 of record SLPP01000263.1, read on the forward strand.
CCGGATCTCGATCTCCTCGTCCGAGGTGTCGACGCGCATCGTGTCGAGCATCAGCCCGCGGGTGACGAGCTGCACCATGCCGCCGACGGTGGCGACATCGGCCCCGAAGCGCCCGGCCCGGCCGATATCGACGCGGATCTCCCAGTCGATGCCGGGCAGCGGGCGCGTGTCCTCGATGTCGATCACGCCCGGCGTGTCGCGCATCTGCCGGGTCACCGTCTCGACCGCCTCGGCGAGGACGTCGAAATCCTCGCCCGTCAGCCGCAGGTGCAGCGGCTTCTGGCCCGCCGGACCGCCGGTCATGATCATGTATTCGGTGAAGATGCCGGGGATGCGGTCGAACTCGGCCTGCATCCGGTCGAGGATCACCTGCCCCATCATCTCGGGATCGCCGCCGCGCGCTTCCCATTGGAGCAGCTCGAACTGGATCTGGCCGATGGAGTCGCGCGGGGCCGAGGCACCGGCGGTATTCGCGTTCAGCCCGCCTTCGCCGGCGAAGGCGAAGCTGGCGGCGACGCCGGGTTCGTTCAGCACCACCTCCTCGACCTGGCGGACCAGCGCGTCTTTCTCGGCCAGCGAGAGGTTGCCGCGGGCGCGGACATAGATGATGCCCTGCTCGGGCTCGGTATCGACGAAGAATTCGACGCCCTGGTTGTTCTCGCCGTAGAAGGTGAAGATCTGGAAGACGACGAAGACCACGGCGCCGATGGTGACGAAGGGCATCACCGGATTGGCCACGATCAGCGCGATGAGCCGACCGAAGAGCGTGCGGCGGTGGCCCGCCGTCACCGCCTGCGGCGGGCGCTTCGGCTTCACCGCATCGGCCGAGATCGTCAGCAGGATCGCACCGGCGATCATCATCAGCCCGCCGGGCAGGAACCGCAGCGCGCCCTCGGCCCCGGCGCCGGCCGGGCCGAGCAATCCCGGGTTCAGGAGCACCATCGCCCCACCGGTGACGAGCCCCAGCGCGGCGGCAACGAAGGGCAGGCGCAGAAGCCAGGGCAGCCGGCGCAGAAGCGCCGATGCCTGATCGAACCGCCGCGCGATCCGCCCCGTCACCCCGCCCAGCACCGGCAGGAACACGAGCGCCACGACCAGCGAGGCGGTGAGGACGAAGATCAGGGTGACCGGCAGCATGCCCATGAACTCGCCCGCCACGCCCGGCCAGAAGAGCATCGGCAGGAAGGCGCAGAGCGTCGTCGCGGTCGAGGCGGTGATCGGCCAGAACATCCGCTTGGCGGCCTTGGTATAGGCCAGCATCGGGCCGTCGCCCTCGCGGATGCGCTTGTCGGCGTATTCGGTGACGACGACGGCGCCATCAACCAGCATCCCGACCGCCAGGATCAGCCCGAACATGACGATGTTCGAGATCGTCACCCCCATCACACCGAGAAGGATGAAGCACAGAAGGAACGAGGTGGGAATGGCGAAGCCGACCAAGAGCGCCGAGCGCGTGCCCAGCGCCGAGAGCACGACGATCATGACGAGCGCGATCGCGGTCAGGACCGAGCCCTCGAGCTGGCCGATCATCGCGCGCACCTGGTGCGAGCGGTCGAGCGCGGGCGAGACGGTGATCGCCTCGCGCATCTCCTCGGGCCAGCGCGCGACCTGCGCCTCCACCTTGTCGCGCACTTCCTGTACCGAATCGATCAGGTTGAAGCCCTTGCGCTTGACCACCTGGATGGCGAGCGCGTTGGTGCCGTTGAACCGCGCCGTGCCGGCCCGGTCCTCGAAGGTGGGCCGGATCGTCGCCAGATCGCCCAGCGTCACCGTGCGGTCGCCGTCGGACTTGATCGGCAGCGCGTAGATGTCCTCGGCGCCGCGGAAATTGCCCGGCAGGCTGAGCGAGAAGCGGCCCGTCGAGGTCTCGACCTCGCCCGCCGCGACCAGCTGGTTGTTCAGCGTCACCGCCTGGATCAGTTCGTTCGCGGTGACGTTGTAGGCCTCGAGCTGCAACGGCTCGATGATCACCTCGACCATCTCGTCGCGCACGCCGGCGATCTCGGCCGAGAGCACCGCCTCGATCCCCTCGATCGTGCGCTGCAACTCGCGCGCGGCGCGCAGGAGCGTGCGTTCGGGCACATCGCCGGCGACGGCGAAGATCACCACCGGGAATTCCGAGAAGTTGAACTCGCGGATCGAGTAGGTCTCGAAGCCGTCGGGGAACTGCGCCTCGGCGCGGCCCATCCGGTCGCGGACCTCGGCCATGGTCGCGGTCTTGTCCCAGCCGAACTCGAATTCCAGCACCATGCCGGCGAAGCCCTGCGCGGCGGTGGCCGACATCGTCTTCAGCCCGTCGATGCCCGACAGCTCCTGCTCCATCGGCCGGACGAGCAGGTTCTCGCTGTCCTGTGCCGAGATGCCGGGGAAGGGCACGGTGACGAAGAGCGCCGGCACCTCGATATCCGGCTCGCCCTCCTTCGGCAGGCCGGTATAGGCCAGAACGCCGAGCACCAGCGTCATCGCGACGAAGGCGAGCACCATGCGCGCATGCGCCGCGGCCCAGTCGATGATGCGCAGCATCGCGCTAGTCTCCGCTTGCGCGGCGCACCGCGTTCACGACGACGCCGTCGGTCACGTATTCGTGGCCGACGACGACGATGTCGGCGGTTTCGGGCAGCCCGGCGACCCAGAAACCCTCGGCCGAATCGCGCAGGACACGCACCGGGGCGAAGAAGGTGCGGCTCTCCTCGTCGATCAGCCGCAGGCCCAGCCGCCCGGCATCGTCGAGGGTCAGCGCCGAACCGGGGACCAGATGGCCGCGGCTGGCGCTGGCCGCGACCAGCAGATCGGCGCTCATCCCGTCGCGGATGGCAAGGTCGGGATTGGGCACCGTCACCTCGACGCGGAAGGTGCGCGTCGCCGGGTCGGCCGAGCGGGCGAGGAATGTCACCCGCCCGATCACCTCGGCCGCGTTCGACAGGCGCGCCCCGGCGACCGCGCCCAGTTCCAGCTGATCGATCTGCGCCTCGGCGGCGAAGGCCACGAGCAGGATCGGGTCGAGCCGGATCACCGTGGCGCAGAGCCCGCCGGGCGAGAGCAGCGAGCCGCGCTCGGCCGTGTCGGCCTCGATCAGCCCGTCGAAAGGCGCGCGGATCTGCAGTCGCCCAAGCTCGGTTCGCGCCGCCTCGACCCCGGCCTCGGCGCTGCGCCGCGCGGCCTCGGCGGCGGCGACCCGGGTCTGGGCGGCGAAACCGTCCTCGCTGAGACGGGCAGCCGCGGTGTAGTTGATCTCGGCTTCCGCCAGCCGCGCCTCGGCCTCGGCCAGCTGCGCACGCCGGATGCCCGGATCGAGTTCGCAAAGCACGTCGCCGGCGCGCACCGTCGAGCCGCGCGGCAGCGGCTCCGAGATGACCAGCCCCGAGGTCTCGGCCCGCACCTCGACCTGGCGCGCGGCCTGCGTGCGCCCGCGCAGCACGACCGCGCTCTCCAGCTCGCGCTCCTTGACGCGCTGGACGACGACGCTGACGCGGCGTTCCTCGGGCGCGGTGTCGGCTTCCGGTTCGGCCTCGACGGCAGCGGGCGGCGCGACGCCCGCGAGCGCCAGCAGCATCGGCCGCTCCATGATGAGCAGATAGAGCGAGACCAGAACGGTGATCGCGGTCAGAAGCGGGGCAAGGCGCATGCGTTTACTTTTGCTTTCCCGGCGGCGGCTTGAGGGCGTGTTTCCTGCTCCGGCGCCCCGGCCCCGACCGTTCTCGGCGCAACGGGTTCCCTGCGATGTCGCGTCGCGCCGATCCGATTTCAAGGTTCGTCAGTCAATACGTTGCAAACCCTGCTCCCGGATTACCCTTCATGCGAGGTTTTCGCAATCGTGGCGTCACGTCACGTAACGCGCGCGCGAGCCGCCCGTCACGCCCGGGCAAGGCGAACAGGCGGTCCGTCGCGGCGGGCTTGGCAAGCCCCGGGCGTTCGCGCTAAGAGGGACGCCGGCGCCTCGCGCGCACGGGCGGAAGGCAACGGAGTGGCCGCGTGAGCAACCCCGACAGTTTCATCGACGAAGTCAACGAGGAGCTCAAGCGCGACCGGCTGTTCGCGCTGATGCGCAAGTACGGCTGGATCGTCGTTGTCGCAGTCGTCGGCATCGTCGCCGTCGCCGCCTGGAACGAATGGTCGAAATCGCAGGCCGAGGCGCGCGCGCAGGCGCTCGGCGACGCCATCGTCGAGGCGCTGGAGAACCCCGATGCGGGCGCCCGTCGCACGGCGCTGCAGACGCTCGCGGAGGAGCAGGCCGGCACCGGCCGCGCCGCCGCCGATCGGGTGGCGATCCTGAACCTGCTGCTTGCCGCCGACGGGATCGAGCGTGGCGATATCGACGCCGCGCTGCCGGCGCTGCAGCGCGTGGCCGAGGATGACGCTCTGCCCTCGAGCTATCGCCAGCTTGCGCTTCTGAAACGCACGATCCTCGGCGCCGAGCGCCTGCCGCAGGAGGAGCGCGAAGCGGCGCTTTCCGGCCTTGCCGCGCCCGGGCAGCCCTTCCGGCCGCTGGCGCTGGAACAGCTCGCGCTGCTGAAGCTCGAGGCGGGCGACCGGGCCGGGGCACGCGCGCAACTGGAATCGCTTCTGTCGGAGCCCGACCTGTCGCCGGACTTGCGCCGGCGCGTGACACAGTTGATTGTGGTGCTCGGCGGCGAGGTCGAAACCGATCTGGGCTAGGAACAGGCCGCAACCGGCGGACGGACGCGCCGGACGGCAGGACGGGACGAAGGGAACACCGGCGTGACCTTGGCGAGATTTGCGGTACTTCTGGGCATCCTCGGCGCTCTCGCCGGCTGTTCGCGTGAAGTCATCCTGCCCGGCGAAAGGATCGACATCCGCGCCCCCTGGGGCGGCGGCCAGCCGCTGGTGAGCGAGGCGCGGCCGATCAGCCTACCGGCGCAGGTGGCGAATGCCGCCTGGACGCATCGGCAGGGCGAGAACGGCGCGCGGCCGCAGCATCCGGCGCTGGCGGCCAGCCCGCAACTCGTCTGGTCGGCACCGATCGGCCAGGGCGACGGGCGGCGGGTGCGGTTGCAGACCGACCCGGTGGCCGCCGGCGGGCGCGTCTTCACGCTCGATTCGGCGGCGCGCGTGCAGGCGACCGCGACGAACGGCGCGGTCCTCTGGGCGCGCGACCTGACCCCGCCGGGGCAGCGCGCCCCGAGCGCCTCGGGTGGCGGTCTCGCGGTGGCGGGCGACCGGCTCTACGTCACGTCGGTCTACGGCTTCCTTGCCGTGCTCGACGCCGCCAGCGGCGAGGAGATCTGGCGCCAGCGATTCGACGCGCCGGTTACCGGCGCGCCGGCCGTGGCGGGTGACAGGGTCTTCGTCACCGCCGCCGACAGCACGCTGTGGTCGATCGACATCGCGACCGGGCGGATCGACTGGTCGATCGCCGGCGCGCGGTCCGGCACGCTGATGGCGCGCGGGCCGGCCCCGGCGATTTCAGGCGACCTGGCGATCATGCCGACGGGTGCCGGCGAACTTCTCGGCGTGCGGCGGGCGAACGGCGCCATCGTCTGGGACACCGCGGTCGTCGGCCGCCGGCCCGGCGCCGCTTATGCCGAGATCTCGGCGATCAGCGGCGACCCGGTCGTGGCCGGCGGACGGGTCTACGCCGCCAACCAGTCGGGCCGCGTCATGGCGCTGGAGGCGCGCAACGGCAGCCGCATCTGGAGCGCGCGCGAGGCCGCCTATGGCCCGGTCTGGCCGGTCGGCAACTCGGTCTTCCTGGTCTCGGACGAGAACCGGCTGATGCGGCTCGATGCCGGCGACGGCAGCCCGATCTGGGCCGTGCCGCTGCCGCTCTTCACCACCGAGCGGCCGCGCCGGCGGGCCGAGATCTTCCCGCAGCACGGGCCGGTGCTCGCCGGCGGGCGGATCTGGATCGCCTCGGGCGACGGGCATCTTCGCGGCTTCGACCCGGTCTCGGGCACCGAGGTGACGCGGCTGGAGGTACCCGGAGGCGCGGCGGCGGCGCCGATCGTCGCCGACCGCACGCTCTACGTGCTGGGCCGGACCGGGGTGCTGCACGCCTACCGCTGAGGCACCCTTCACAACCGGCCGTACCCGCCTTGTCCGGGGCGGTCCGATCCGATCCCGCGGAGGGGCGCCATGAGCTTCACCCTGGCCATCGTCGGCCGACCCAATGTCGGCAAGTCCACGCTGTTCAACCGGCTGGTGGGCAAGCGGCTGGCGCTGGTCGACGACACGCCAGGCGTCACCCGCGATCTGCGCGAGGGCGCAGCGCGGCTCGGCGATCTGCGCTTCACGGTGATCGACACCGCCGGGCTCGAGAACGTCACCGACGACAGCCTGCAGGGACGGATGCGCCGGCTGACCGAGCGCGCGGTCGAGGCGGTCGATGTCTGCCTCTTCCTGATCGACGCGCGCACCGGCGTCACGCCCGCCGACGAGATCTTCGCCGACATCCTGCGCAGGCGCGCGCGCCACGTCATCCTCGCCGCCAACAAGGCCGAGGGGCGCGCCGGCGAGGCGGGCGTGCTCGATGCCTGGTCGCTGGGCCTGGGCGAGCCGATCCCGCTTTCCGCCGAACACGGCGAGGGGCTCGACGACCTCTACCACGCGCTGCGCCCGCTCGCCGACGGCTTCGCCGAGCGCGCCGAGGCCGAGGCGCCGGCGACCGATGTCGCCGTGGCCGAGGGCAGCGAGGTCGACAATACCGGAGGCGAGGAGGCGCCGGACTGGGCGCCGAGCGCGAGGCGCCCGTTGCAGGTCGCGGTGATCGGCCGGCCGAACGCGGGCAAGTCGACGCTGATCAACGCCATCCTCGGCGAGGACCGGCTGCTGACCGGCCCCGAGGCGGGCATCACCCGCGACGCGATCAGCCTGAACGTGAGCTGGATGGGCACGCCGATGCGGCTCTTCGACACGGCGGGCATGCGGCGCAAGTCGCGGGTGCAGGAGAAGCTCGAGAAGCTCTCGGTCGCCGACGCGCTGCGGGCGGTGAAGTTCGCCGAGGTGGTCGTCGTCCTGCTCGACGCCGCGATCCCGTTCGAGACGCAGGACCTGCGCATCGCCGACCTTGCCGAGACCGAGGGGCGCGCGGTGGTGATCGCGGTCAACAAGTGGGACCTCGAGGAGGACCGGCAGGAAAAGCTGAAGGCGCTTCTGCAGCAATTCGACCGCGCCCTGCCGCAGCTCAAGGGCGCGCCGCTGGTCACCGTCTCGGCGAAGACCGGCCGCGGGCTCGAGCGGCTGCACGACGCGATCGTCGCGGCGCATGCGATCTGGAACCGCCGCATCGGCACCGCGAGGCTGAACCAGTGGCTCGCCGCGATGACCGAGGCGCATCCGCCCCCTGCCCCCGGCGGCCGCCGGATCAAGCTGCGCTACATCACCCAGGCACGCACCCGCCCGCCGGGCTTCGTCATCATGTGCTCGAACCCGCAGGAGCTGCCGAAAAGCTACGAGCGCTACCTGATCAACGGGCTGCGCGAGAGCTTCGACATGCCCGGCACGCCGGTCCGCCTCTTCCTGCGCAGCCAGGCCGAGGCAAATCCCTTCCGGGACCGGCGCCGGAGCCAACCGTCGCGGCTGAAGAAGCACCTGCGGCCGGGCCGCGGCTGACCGGACGCGACGCCGTCACTTGATCCATGTCAAGGCAGCGCATCGCTCGGCGGTATATTCATTGCATATGCAACGAACCGAACGAACCGGGAGAATGCGATGGGATTTTTCGACCGAATCGACCGCCATGCAGAGCTGTTCCAGCGGATGGCCAGGACCTCGGGAACCGATATCGGCGATGCGCTCCTCGACGGGCGGCTGAACGCGCACGAGCTGCCCGGCGCGCTCTTGCGCTGCACCGCCTGCACCAGCGTCGAGGAATGCCGCCACTGGCTCGAGACGCACGAGTCGGGCGAGCCGCCGGCCTATTGCCGCAACCGCGACCTGCTGGCGCGCCTCGCCGGGTGATCGCCCGGAAGCCGCAAGGATGACCGAGTCCGAACCGACGCGCGCGGGCTCTTCCTCGCGTCAGCGGATCTTCAGCGTCGCCAGCCCGATCAGCGCCAGGACCAGGCTGATGATCCAGAAGCGGATCACGATCTGCGGCTCGGCCCAGCCCTTCTTCTCGAAATGGTGGTGGATCGGCGCCATCAGGAAGACGCGCTTGCCGGTACGCTTGAAATAGAGAACCTGGATGATGACGCTCAGCGCCTCGACCACGAAGAGGCCGCCGACGATGCCGAGCACGATCTCGTGCTTGGTTGCCACCGCGATCGCGCCGAGCGCGCCACCCAGCGCCAGGCTCCCGGTATCGCCCATGAAGACCGCGGCGGGCGGGGCGTTGTACCACAGGAACCCGAGCCCGCCGCCGGCAAGCGCGGCGGTGAAGATCAGAAGCTCGCCGGTGCCGGGGACGTAGTGGACGTCGAGGTAGCTGGTGAAGTCAACCCGGCCAACGGCATAGGCGATCACCCCGAGCGTCGTTGCCGCGATCATCACCGGCATGATCGCCAGCCCGTCGAGCCCGTCGGTCAGGTTGACCGAATTCGCCGCACCGACGATCACGAACATCGCGAAGGGGATGAAGAACCAGCCCAGGTTGATCAGCACGTCCTTGAAGAGCGGAACCGCCAGTTGCCCCGACAGGTTCGGCGGATGGATCCACATCGCCGCCAGCGAGGCGAGGAAGGCGATGACCAGCCCCAGCGCCATCCGCATCCGGCCCGAAACGCCCTTGTGATGTCCCTGAGAAACCTTGGCATAGTCGTCGGCGAAGCCGATCAGCCCGAAGGCCACGGTGACCAGCAGCACCAGCCAGACATAGGGATTGTCGAGCCGCGCCCAGAGGAGCGTCGCGACGACGAGCGCCGAGAGGATCAGCAGCCCCCCCATCGTCGGCGTGCCCTGCTTGTTCAGCAGGTGCCCCGCCGACATCTCCTCGCGGATGGGCTGGCCACGACGCTGGCGCCGACGCAGGAGTTCGATCAGCGGTCGGCCGAAGACGAAGCCGAAGATCAGCGCGGTGAAGAAGGCGCCGCCCGCCCGAAAGGTGATGTAGCGGAAGAGGTTGAAACCGATGAAGACATCCGCAAGCGAGGTCAGCCAGAAGAGCATTCAGGCGGCTCCTTTCGTATCGTCGGGCGCGCTGTGCCCCAGGTTGCGCAGCACGTCCACCACCCGCGAGACGAGGCTCGCCTTCGATCCCTTGACGAGGACAACGTCGCCCGGTCGCACGATGGCGTGGACGCGGGCCCCGAGGTCCTCGGCGCGGGCGACGGCCTTGCCGCGACGATGCTCGGGCAGCGCCTGCCACAGCGTGGCCATGCGCGGCCCGACGCAATGGACCTGCGCGATCCCCTCGATCGCCGGGTGATCGGCGATCGCACGGTGCATTTCCATCTCCTCGGGTCCGAGTTCCAGCATGTCGCCGAGGATCGCGATGCGCCGCCCGCCAGGGCCCGGCGTCAGCATCGCCAGCCGGTCGAGCGCGGCCTCCATCGAGGCGGGATTGGCGTTGAAGGCATCGTCGATCAGCGTCAGCGCGGCCTCCTCGGTCGGATCGAGCCGGATCGTCTCGCAGCGGCCGCGTCCGGCTGGCGGCCGCCAGCGGCCGAGCGCCTGTGCCGCCACGGCGATGTCGAGCCCGAGCGCGTGCGCAACGGCGAGGCAGGCGAGCGCGTTCACCGCGAAATGCGCGCCGGCATCGGCCAGCCGGACGAGGACCGGCAGGCCGTCGACCTCGGCCTCGATCACCAGTGCCATCGGCGTCGGCCGCAGCCGGACGAGCCGCACCGTGTCGCCGGCATGTCCGAAACCCTGGCCCTGCGTCCCGGCGGCCTCGGCGAGGATCGCGCCGGTCGGGACATCGGCGTTGTAGATCGCTGCGCCCCCGGGTTCCAGCCCGCCGAAGATCGCCGCCTTCTCGCGCGCGATCGCGTCGAGCGTGCCGAAAGCCTCCAGATGCGCCGGCGCGATGGTGGTGATCAGCGCCACATGCGGCCGCGCCAGACGCGCGAGCGGGGCGATCTCGCCGGGCTGGTTCATGCCGATCTCGACGACCGCGAAATCGGCGTCGGCGGGCAGCCGGGCGAGCGTCACCGGCACGCCCCAGTGATTGTTGAAGCTGGCCTCGGCGGCATGGACCGACCCGAATTCGGCCAGCATCACCCGCAGCATCTCCTTGGTCGAGGTCTTGCCGGCCGAGCCGGTGACGCCGATCACCCGCGCGGCGCTGCGCGCGCGGCCCGCCGCGCCCAGCGCGGTGAGCCCGGCCAGCACGTCACCGACCACGACGCAGGGGCCGTCGACCCCCTCGGGGATGTGGCTGACCAGCGCGCCGGCGGCCGCCTTGTCGAAGGCCTGCGCCACGAAGTCGTGCCCGTCCCGCGCCGCTTTGAGGGCGACGAACAGATCGCCCGGCCGCAGGCTGCGGGTGTCGATCGAGATCCCGCTGACCTCGAAATCCGCGGTGGCGGTGCCGCCGGTCGCCGCGGCCAGCTCGCTGGCGGTCCAGAGTGCGGTCATGTCACCCTCCGGTCGAGCACCTCGACGGCGGTGCTGGCCTGTTCGAGATCGTCGAACGGATAGACCGTCTCGCCGACGATCTGGCCGCGCTCGTGGCCCTTGCCGGCGATCAGCAGCGCGTCGCCGGGCAGGAGCGCGTCGACCCCGCGCAGGATCGCCTCGGCCCGATCGGGGACCTCGTTCGCCTCGGGACAGGCGGTGAGGATCGCGCGTCGGATCGATGCGGGATCCTCGGTGCGCGGGTTGTCGTCGGTGACATAGACCACGTCGGCATTCTCGGTCGCGGCGCGGCCCATCAGCGGCCGCTTGGTCCGGTCGCGGTCGCCGCCGGCGCCGAAGACGACGATCAGCCGCCCCATCACATGCGGCCGCAACGCCTTGAGCGCGGTCTCCAGCGCCGCCGGGGTATGCGCGTAATCGACGAAGACCGGCGCGCCGTTCGCGCGCGTCGCCGCGTGCTGCATCCGCCCGCGCACGCCCCGGAGCCCGGCCAGCGCCGCGACCGCCGGTTCGATCTCGCCGCCGGTGGCCAGAACCAGACCGAGCGCGACCAGCGCGTTGCCCGCCTGGAACCCGCCGACGAGCGGCAGGCGGACCTGGTGCGCCGCGCCCTTCCAGGAAAACCGCAGATGCTGGCCGCGCGTCTCGAACCGCTGGGCGAGGATGCGCAGCTCGGTATCGCGCGGCGCGCCGACGCGGATCAGGGGCCCGTCGATCAGGCCCGCCAGCCGAAGCCCCCAGGGACAGTCGATATTGACGACCGCCGGCGCGTCCTGCGGAAGGAGCCGGGTGAAGAGCGCGGCCTTGGCCTGGAAATACGCCTCCATGTCGGAGTGATAGTCCAGATGGTCCTGGCTGAGATTGGTGAAACCCGCCGCCGCCAGACGCACCCCGTCGAGCCGCCGCTGCTCGAGCCCGTGGGAGCTGGCCTCCATCGCCGCATGCGTGATGCCGGCCCCGGCGGCCTCGGCCAGCATGCGCTGCAGCGTCACCGCGTCGGGCGTGGTATGGGCGAGCGGCGCCTCCCAGGCGCCCTCGATCCCCGTCGTGCCGACGCTGATCGCGGCATGGCCGAGCGCGGTCCAGATCTGGCGGGTGAAGCTCGCAACCGAGGTCTTGCCGTTGGTGCCGGTCACCGCGACCGTGCAGTCGGGCTGCGCGCCGAAGAAAAGCGCCGCCGCCCGCGCCAGCGCCTCGCGCGCGTCCTCGGCGACGACCAGCGCCACTTCGGGATGCGCGGCAAGGTCGTCGGCGGCGATCATGGCGCCCTCCCGGTCGGTCAGGACGGCGGCGGCCTGCATGCGCAGCGCGTACTGGATGAACTCGGCGCCATGCACGCGCGTTCCGGGCAGCGCCGCGAAGAGCGCGCCGGGTCGCACCTCGCGGCTGTCGAGCGTGATCGCCGCGACGCGCCTGCGCGGATCGCCGCGGCGCACCCGCAGCCCCAGTTCATCCAGTGTCCTTGGCGTGATCATCGGCATCCCCGGCCCGTGCGCCGGTCCCTACCGCAAGGCGAGGCCCCGTTCAATCTCTGCCGGGCTCGACGGACGCAGGCCGAGGAGCGGCGCGGTGCGGCGCACGATCTCGGCGGTAACCGGGACCACTGTCCAGCCGGCGGTGCGGCGCACCTCGGAGCCCGAGGTCTCCGAGGGCTCGTCCAGCGTCACCACGATGACGAAGCGCGGCTCGTGGATCGGGAAGGCGCCGGCGAAGGAGGCGATCACCCGGTCGCGATAGTAACCGCCTCGGGGATTGGGCTTGTCGGCGGTGCCGGTCTTGCCGCCGACGGCGAAGCCCTCGACCTCGGCCATGGACGCCGTGCCGCGGGTCACCGTCTCGCGCATCATCCGGCGCATGATCGCCGAGGTGCGTTCGGAAATCAGCCGCTCGCCCGGCATCGCATCGGGCCGGCGCAGGAGCGTCGGCGTCACCTTCCGCCCGCCATTGACCAGCGCCGCATAGGCCGCCGCCAGATGCACCGGGCTGGTCGAGAGCCCGTGGCCATAGGCAATGGTCATCGACGACAACTCCCGCCAGCGATCGGGGAACATCGGGCGGGCGCGGGTGTTCTCGGTCAGCTCGATCTCGGCGATGTCGAGAAAGCCGAAGCGGTCGAGGAATTCGCGCTGCCGCTCGGGCCCGATCATCTGCGCCAGCCGCGCCGAGCCGATATTCGACGAGCGCACGAAAACATCGGTCACCGTGGCCTGCGGCCCCAGCGGCCGGAAATCATTGATCGTGAAGCGCGAGACACGCATCGGGCTGCGCGTGTCCACCATCGTCTCGGGCCGCACGAGGCCGAGTTCCAGCGCCTGCGCGACGGGGAAGGCCTTCATCACCGAGCCGAGTTCGTAGACACCCTGCAGCGCATGGTTGAAGATCGGACTGTCGGTGGGGTCGCCCTCGGTCGGCGGCGGCGGGCGGTTGTTCGGGTCGAAATCGGGCAGCGAGAGCATGGTGACGATCTCGCCCGAATAGGCGTCCATGATGATCGCCGAACCGGCGCGGGCGCTGAGCATCCGCATGCCGCCCTCGAGCACCTCGGCCGCGACCGCCTGCACCGAGAGATCGAGCGAGAGCTGAAGCGGCGTGTCGGCGCGGGCGGGATCGCGCAACCTCTCGTCGAGCCGGTGCTCGATCCCCGCCGTGCCGATGATCTCGGCCGCGGTCACGCCCTGCTGGCCGTAGCTCGCCCCGCCGAGGACATGCGCGGCAAGCCGGCCGTTCGGATAGAGCCGCATCTCGCGCCGACCGAAAAGGAGCCCCGGCTCGCCGATGTCGTGGACGGCCTGGCTCTGTTCGGGCGAAAGACGCGCGCGCAACCAGACGAAGCGGCGGTTGGGATCGGTCAGGCGGGCGGCCAGCCGGGCCTCGTCCATGTCGGGGAAGATGCGGGCAAGCTCGCGCGCGGCGCGCGCGCCATCGACCATGTGCCGCATCTCGGCATAGAGCGCGCTGGTAACGAGATTGGTGGCCAGAAGCCGGCCGTTGCGGTCGACGATGTCGGATCGATAGGCGGCGATCTGCTCGGCCTGGTAGCGCGCCGGCTCCTCGGGCGGTGTCATCGCCAGAAGACCCATCCGCGCGGCGATCAGCGCATAGCCCATGAAGAAGAGCGCGGCGAGGAACAGAAGCCGCCATTCGGCCCGCCGCCGCGCCGCGTCGCGCATCTGCTCGTGGCGCAGGCGCAGGTTCTCGCGCTCGATATGCAGTGGGTTGCGTCCCTGCGCGCGGGCATCGAGGACGCGGGCGAGCGGGCGCAGCGGAACGCGGGTCACAGGTCGTCCTCCTGGTCGGCGAGACCGGTATCAAGCGCGGCGGGCATCGGGTAGACGATCTCGTCGACGCGGCCGAACTGGCTGCCCGACAGCGGGATCAGCCGCAGCCGCATGAAGTTCATCTTCGCCAGTTCCTGCAGCCGTTCGGGCCGGCTGAGATAGGCCCATTCGGCGCGCTGCACGCCGATCGCCTCGCGCAGGCTGTGGATCTCGCGGTGCAATTCGCGCAGCTCGGCCATCGCCTGCTGGGTCTTGTGGTTCTCGTTGTAGGCCCAGATGGCGAGGCCGATCACGCCGAGCGCCGAAAGCAGGTAGAGCAGTCCTCGCATCAGCGGTCTCCGATGAGCGCGGGGGCGGGCAGGCCGAGGGCGGCGCGATCGACCGGGCCGGCGGGCGCCTCGCTGCGCCGCGCGACGCGTAGCTTGGCCGACCGGGCGCGGGGATTGGCGGCGATCTCGGCGGGTTCGGGCGCGATGGCGCGGCGGGTGATCAGCGTGAAACGGGCGGGTTCGGGCGTCGCGGCGGGGGCGTGGCGGCTGCCGCCGCCGGCGGTGCCCGAGCGCGCCTGCAGGAAGCGCTTGACGACGCGGTCTTCGAGCGAATGGAAGGTCACGACGGCGAGCGCGCCGCCCGGTTTCAGCGCGCGTTCGGCGGCCTCGAGCCCGTCGGCAAGCTCCTCGAACTCGGCGTTCACCGCGATCCGGATCGCCTGGAAGCTGCGCGTCGCGGGATGCGTCTGCCCGGGCTTCGGGCGCGGCAGGCAGCGGGCGACGATCTCGGCCAGCTGGAGGGTCGTGACGATCGGCGCCTCGGCGCGGGCGGCGGTGATGGCGCGGGCGATGCGCCGGGCGGCGCGTTCCTCGCCGTAGTGGTAGAGGATGTCGGCCAGCCGCGCCTCGCTGGCGGTGTTGACCAGTTCCGCCGCGCTCGGCCCCTCCTGGCTCATCCGCATGTCGAGCGGGCCGTCGCGGGTGAAGGAGAAGCCGCGCTCGGGCCGGTCGAGCTGCATGGACGACACCCCGAGATCCAGCACTACCCCGTCGAGCGGCGCCCCGGCATGGGTGTCGAGCTCGGAGAAGCGTCCGTGGACCAGTCGCAGCCGCTCGCCCCAGGCGGCGCCCCAGTCGCGCGCCATCTGCAGCGCCATCGGGTCACGGTCGAGCCCGATCACCCGCTCCGCCCCCGCCTCGAGGAGCGCGCGGGCATAGCCACCGGCGCCCAGCGTCCCGTCCAGCCACAGCCCGCGCACCGGCGCCACCGCCCGGATCAGCGGGACGATGAGGACGGGTATATGCGGCGCGGGGCTGGGCGATGCGGGCATCATCCTTCCGTCAGGGTTCGTCGGGCAGGTCCGGCAGCAAGAGGTTGGGGTCGAAATCCTCGTCCTGTTCGTCGAGCCAGGCATCGGCCTTCGCGCGTTCCTCGGCGTCGTAGGTCTCGGGCTTCCAGAGTTCGAAATGATCGCCGGCGGCGATGAAGAAGGCGGCGTCGTCGAGCTCGAGCTTGTCGCGCAGCTTCGCGGGCAGGATGATCCGGCCGTCCTCGTCGACCTGGGTCGGGAAGGAATGGCCGTGATAGATCCGCTCGAGCATCTTGCGCTCGACCGAGCCCTTCTTCATCCGGTCGATGCGCCGGTCGATCTCCTCGATCGCCTGCATCGTAAAACAGTCGAGCCGCTTCTGCCGCTCGGTGCCGTAGACGATGACCAGGTTCGGCCGCTGCCCGTCGCTCCAGTCGGGATCGCCGGCCTCGATCACACGGCGAAAAAGGGCCGGGATCGAAACCCTGCCCTTGCCATCCACCTTCTGGTGGTATTCGCCGCGAAACCTGCGCACCACGTTGCCTGCGCCTCACTGCCCGTCCCGCCCCGTCCCGAAATGAAAACGGCGGTCGGGCTGCTGCCACTGCCCGAACCGCCGCCCTCGTTCCCATTTCTGGGTGCCCGGTTCTGCGCAAGCCACCTGGGGGGGATGTCTGCTCGCTTGCGCGCCGGATCTCTCGTCTTCGGTGTCGCGGGGTGCCTGTATGAAACCTGCTTGGCTTCGTTCTTTGTTGTCCGCTCTTCCGATGAACAATTCATGCCATGGGATTTCATGGTATGCAACGGGAATTTATGGAACCGGGGCATTTTTTTCTTCGACCCGCCCGGCGCATGGACGGCACGCTGCGCAGATCTAGCGCCGCCAACAATATCTTGCGGGCGGCGAAAATACAACCACAAGATGAGTCCGATACGCAGAAAACCCGTTAACCCCTTGTAAACGGGATCAAAGGGCAGAACTGTGATCTGGATGCAACACTTGCGGCGATTCCGGAAGAAACGCCGGCGGCCCGGCGGCGCGGGCGAATCGCGCCGGTTCCATGCGGTTCCGGACCGGGGGCGATTCAGTCGCCGCTCAGCGGTGCCATGCCGCCCCGGCGCCGGGCGGGCGACTCAGCCGCTGACCTCGATCAGGCGGCGCGCCATGCGGCGGTAGGCTTCGGCCACCGGGCTGTCGGTCGCCGCGACCGGCACCCCGCCGTCGCCCGAGAGCCGCACCTCGACCGAGATCGGCAGCGCGCCGAGGAAGGGCAGGCCCAGCTTCTCGGCCTCGCGCTGCACGCCGCCCTCGCCAAAGATGTGCTCCTCGTGGCCGCATTTCGGGCAGATGAAGGTCGACATGTTCTCGATCAGGCCCAGCACCGGCGTCTTCAGCGTCTGGAACGCCCGCAGCGCCTTGCGCGCATCGAGCAGCGCCACGTCCTGCGGCGTCGACACCACGATGGCGCCGGTGACCTGGAACTTCGTGCAGAGCGTGAGCTGGATGTCGCCCGTCCCCGGCGGCATGTCGACGATCAGCGCGTCGAGCTCGCCCCACTTCACCTGCGTGAGCAGCTGTTGCAGCGCGCCCATCAGCATCGGGCCGCGCCAGATCACGGCCTCGTCCTCCTTCATCATCAGCCCGATCGAGATCATGGTGACATCATGCGCCGTCAGGGGCAGGATCGTCTTGCCGTCGGGCGAGGCGGGCCGCTGCGTGACCCCCATCATGCGCGGCTGGCTCGGGCCGTAGATGTCGGCATCGAGGAGACCCACGCGCCAGCCCTCGCGCGCCAGCGCCACGGCAAGGTTGGCCGAGACGGTCGACTTGCCCACCCCGCCCTTGCCCGAGCCGATGGCGATCAGCCGCTTCACGCCCGGCACCGCCTCGGGGCCGGCGCTGGCCGTCGGGTGGCGCCCGATCTTCAGCGACGGCGCCTCGCCCGGCGGCGCGGGCCGCTTCGCCGCCGGGCCATGCGCGGTCAGCGCGACGCTGACCCGGTCGATGCCCGGAAGCGCGCGCACGACCTCCTCGGCCTTCGCCCGCGCGGGTTCCAGGCGCCGCGCGGCATCCGGCGTCTCGGCCTCGATCACGAAGCGCACCGCGCCGCCCTCGACGACCAGCGCGCGCACCAGGTCGCGCGACACCAGATCGCCGCCATCGGGCAGCGTCACCGCGCCGAGCGCGCGCAGGATGTCTTCGCGCCGGGTTCCGGGGGTGGTGTCCATCGGTCTTCTCCTTGGATCGCGCGCGGCACACGCGGTGGCTTCCCGCGCCTCACCCCATACCTGTACACTTTCGCGGCAGGGGCAAGGCCCGGTGCGCCCAGCAGCCGCAGGCAGGCGGCGCGAGGACTGATCACTTGTTGAGCGAAGCCCCTGATTTCCGGTTAATCTTTACGCAACGTCACCATTCCCGGACCGCATAGCTGCATTGCAGCATTTAGGTATTGTGCAATCGCAGCATGCGCCCCATCTTTGACCCGAAGCGGATCGCCGGTGCTGATCGACGGCCGCAGATGGTGACGGATACAAGTGACGAACATGGCGTATGTGAACCAGACGAATCGCGGCCTCGGGATCTTCCCGGCGATCGGTGCGGTCTTCGCCGCGCTGATCGAGGCTTGGCGGCGTGCCCGGATCTATCGCAAGACCTATGCCGAACTCAACGGGCTGAGCGCCCGCGAACTCGACGATCTCGGCATTTCGCGCAGCATGATCTCGCGCGTGGCCCACGAGGCCGCCTACGGGCCGAAGGCCTGAAAAGAACCCGCGTCGCCCGGGCGGGCGATGCGTCCAGAGACGTTGGGCCCCTCCTCCTCCCTGGGTCCTGCGTGCGGGCAGCCGCCCTCCTCCTCCCTGGCGGCTGTTCGAAACAACGGTTCGGCCCCTCCTCCTCCCGGGTCGACCGATGGCGCGGTTGTCCACCTCCTCCCTCGGGCAACCGCGCTTTTTTTTCGCACGATAAGTGCCTCCGCGCCGTGGGATCGCCCGCGGCGCAGCGCGCCTGCCCCGACGGGAGCCGCAAACTCCCCGACCGAGTTTGCAACTCCTCCTAGACCGCTCCCGCAGATCGCCCACCGCCCTCCCGAATGGCCCGAACCGTACCGAATTGGGCGAAAACGTCCTACGC
>SLPP01000195.1 GCA_007131945.1 Paracoccaceae bacterium
CGGGCATCGGATGGGGAGAGCGGTGCGCGACGGCGCATACCGACCCCGTTTGATCCGCTCGGCCGATTGGAGTTGGGCCCCGCCCGTGCGCCCGCACGGGCAGCGCCCGACCCGCCCCCATGGGGCGGGCGCTTTTCGCGCCCACCCCTCGGGCCGGGCGCCGCCCGTGCGTCCGGCGTCCCTCCGGGCAGTGCCCGTCAAAGCAGATGCCCCGACTTTTCCGCCTTGACGGCGAGATAGGCGGCGTTCTCGTCGGTGCGTCCGGCCTTGAGCGGCACGCGCTCGACCACGCGGATGTCGCCCTTTTCCAGCATCGCCACCTTGGCCGGGTTGTTCGTGAGCAGCCGCACCCGGGAAAAACCGAGCCGGCGCAGCAGTTCCGCGCCCAGCCGGAAGTCGCGCTCGTCATCCTCGAAACCCAGCCGGTGGTTGGCCTCGACCGTGTCGAAGCCCTGGTCCTGCAGCGAATAGGCGCGCATCTTGTTCGCCAGCCCGATCCCGCGCCCCTCCTGGTTGAGGTAGAGCAGGATGCCGCTGCCGGCCTCCCGCATCGCTGCCAGCGCCGCGTGCAGCTGCGGCCCGCAGTCGCATTTCAGCGAGCCGAGCACGTCGCCGGTGAAGCAGGCCGAGTGCAGCCGGGCGAGGACCGGGGCGTGGCGGTCGGGGCGGCCGACCTCGATCGCGTAATGCTCGACCCCGCCGTCGTCGGGGCGGAAGACATGCAGCCGGCCGGCGCCGGCGAGCCGCATCGGCAGCCTTGCGGCGATGACCGGGGCGAGGCGGGTCTCGGGCATGTCGGTCTCGGTGCAGCGCAGCACGGTCAGGCCATGCGCGGCGGCGAGGGCGGCGGCCTCGGGCGTCTCGGCGACGACGGCGGCGGGCAGGAGCTGGGCCGACTTCACCAGCCGTATCGCCGCGCGGTGCAGATCGGCCGGCCCCTCGCGCCGGGTGACCAGCGGCCCCTTCATCGGCTGCGCGAGGTCGTCGGCGGGATCGGCCAGCGCCTCGAGCCAGTCGGTGCCGGCGTCGGGCGGGATCACGACGCGGGCCACGTCGCCGTCATAGGCGCGCGCCTTCAGCGTCTGCGCGCGGTGGCCGGTCAGCGCCAGCACCGGCTCCGCCGCGACCCGGCGCAGATCGGCGAGGCGGTCGGGGGTCAACCCCTCGGCGGCGATCACCAGCGCCGCGCCGGGGCCGTCGGTCAGCGCCACCGGCAGGCCCATGCGCAGGTCGGCACGGGCCCGGTTGAGGCGTTCGAGGGGGCTGGGAAAGAGGCTCATGCCGGGGCCGCGCGCTGTTGTCGGACGCTTGGATGTAGCCTGCGGGGCCCCGAATTGAAACATTTGGCGTGCAATTCGGCGCCCGCGCACACGTCCGCGTGAGCGGGATGTTGCAAAACTTGAATGCGGGCGCATTGCCCAACAGGTCTTCACCAAATCGAGAACCTGTCATGGAGCATGGCGTGGCAAAGCTGAACAAGATCCTTCTCGTCGATGACGACGCGGACCTGCGCGAGGCGCTGGCCGAGCAGCTGGTCATGACCGAGGATTTCGACGTCTTCGAGGCCGCGGATGGCGCCGAGGCGATGGAAAAGGCCAAGGCCGGGACCTTCGACCTGGTCATCCTCGATGTCGGCCTGCCCGACACCGACGGACGCGAGCTCTGCAAGCGGATGCGCAAGGCGGGTGTGAAATGCCCGATCCTGATGCTGACCGGGCACGACAGCGACGCCGACACGATCCTCGGCCTCGACGCCGGTGCCAACGACTACGTCACCAAGCCGTTCAAGTTCCCGGTCCTGCTGGCGCGCATCCGCGCCCAGCTGCGCCAGCACGAACAGTCGGAGAACGCCATCTTCCAGCTCGGCCCCTATCAGTTCAAGCCGGCGCAGAAGATGCTGATCGACGAGCGCGAGCGCAAGATCCGGCTGACCGAGAAGGAGACAAACATCCTGAAGTTCCTCTACCGCGCGCCCGAGGGCGTGGCCGCGCGCGAGGTGCTCCTGCACGAGGTCTGGGGTTACAATGCCGGCGTGACCACCCATACGCTGGAGACGCATATCTACCGGCTGCGCCAGAAGATCGAGCCCGACCCGTCGAACGCGCAGCTTCTGGTCACCGAGCCGGGCGGCTACCGACTGGTTCCCTGAGCCGTCACCGAACCCCGCGCGGCCCCGGGTCACGGGCCGCATCCTCCCTGTTGGACTGGCCCGGGCCTCGCGCCCGGGTCCTTTTCCTACTGTGCCTCGAGAACCAGATCCAGATCGGCGATGACCTGAATGCGGTCGTCGGGATCGAGGGTTTCCGTGGCGATGCTGACCATCCGCTGCAGGTCGGCCTCGACCGCGCCGGTCAGGTGCAGGCGCTCATCCTCGATCCGCGCGTCGGTGAGCGTGACGCGGACATCCGCCATGTCGTCTTCCGGCACGTAGAGCTGCCGCACGCCGTTGGCATAATAGGTCACGTAACCCGAGAGCAGCGCCAGATCCGTCTGGCCGCTCAGCGTGAGCGAGATCTCGACGGCCCCGGAGACCCGGGCGAGGTTGCCGGCCTCGGGGAAGCCGAAGATCGTGGCCTGGACCAGCGGGCCGGTCTGGTTCCAGCTGGCGCCGGGATCGCCGTCCATGTCGAGCACGTGCCATTCCCGCGCCTCGCCCCCGACGGTGCCGGAGAAACTGCCGAGCACAGACTGCGCCGAAGCAGGCGCGATCGACAGGGCGAGGGCGGCGAGGGCGGCGGGCAGATGTCGCATGATCGGTTTCCCTTTCGGTTTGCGTCCGGTGTCGCGGGAAGCCTATCACCCCGGCACCGGCGGCGCACCCTGCGTTAACCCTTGGGTAGGGATTCGGTGCCACAATGTTCTCATCAACCTCCTCCCCTTGGCGTGTCGGGGCAATGGCACGTCTCCTCCCTGTTGGACTGTCCGGGCCCCTCGGCCCGGACTTTTTTTCGTTGCCGCGCGACGAAACATGCATCCACGATCCCCGTTTGACCCATGTCAACGACAGGGGCGCCGCACCGGGCGAGTGTCAGCGCACCTCCCTGTTGGACTGAACCCGGCCCGTGCCCCGCACCGCCGGGTTTTCTTTTCCCGCCCGATGCGCTTTTCTGCGCTCCGAACCCGACCCGAGGCCCGATCCCGGCGCAGCAGGAGCCCGCATGCCCTTCACCATTGCCACCTGGAACATCAACTCGGTCCGCCTGCGCGCGGGGCTGGTGGCGCGGCTTCTCGCCGAGGAGGCGCCGGACATCCTCTGCCTGCAGGAATGCAAGAGCCCGGTCGAGAAGATACCGGCCGAGGTCTTCGCGGCCGCGGGCTATCCCCACATGGTCGCGCGCGGGCAGAAGGGCTACAACGGCGTGGCGATCATCTCGCGCCTGCCCATCGAGGATGCGGGCCATATCGACTGGTGCGGCAGGGGCGATGCGCGCCATGTCGCCGCGCGGCTGGAAAACGGCGTCGTGATCCACAACCTCTACGTGCCCGCGGGCGGCGACGTGCCCGACCGGGAGGCGAACGACAAGTTCGGCCACAAGCTCGATTTCGTGGCCGAGTTGCGCGACCGGTTCCGCGCCGACCGGCCCGAGCGCGCGATCCTGGTTGGGGACCTGAACATTGCCCCGCGCGAGGACGATGTCTGGAGCCACCGCCAGCTTCTCAAGATCGTGAGCCATACGCCGGTCGAGACCGAGGGGCTCGAGACCGCGCGCGCGGAGGGGCGCTGGGTCGACATCACGCGGCAGGACATCCCCGAGGGACAGCTCTACAGCTGGTGGTCCTATCGCAGCCCGGACTGGGACGCCGCCGACAAGGGCCGCAGGCTGGATCATGTCTGGGCCAGTCAGGACATCGCCGCCGCGGGCCATTCGAGCCGCATCCTGCGCGCGGCGCGCGGGTGGCAGCAACCGTCCGATCACGCCCCGGTCTTCGCAAGTTTCGATCTCTAGCGCCGGCCGCCTGACGGGCCGGCATCCCGCGAGTGCGCCGGTTCAGAAGGTGTTGACCGTGATGCCGACGAAAGCCCTTCGGGCGCGGATCCGGTAGCCGAGCCGCAGGCTCACCGGCGTCGCGCCGAAGCGGTAACCTGCCGTGATCGTCCGCTCGCGGAAACCGGCATCATTGCCCTGCACCGAGAAACCGGCCGAGAGACCCGATGCCCGATGGCCGAGTTGCGCGAGCAGCTGGTATTCGCGCTGGATGGTGTTGAATTCGCCCAGCAGGAACAAGGTCATGCGCTCGTCCATCGCGAAACGCTCGATGCCGAGCTTGACGCCGCGCGCGCCGCGCCCGGTGTCGTCCAGCCGCGCCGAGGGACCCGCCCGCAACCATGCGCCCGACCCCAGATCGAAGCCGTAGCTGAGCCAGAGATTCGTGGCGTGGCCGGTCTCGAATTCAGACCAACCCAGCGTCGCGGTCACCCGGTCGCGGCGGATCGTGGCGGTCACGCTCGAGCCGCCCGGCACGACGTCGATCTGAAGGAATTCGCCGCTCGCCGATGCCGGCGCGGCAAGGCCAAAAGCCGACAGCGCGAGCAGCGCGCATGCGACCCACGCACGTATCGACGAACGCGATCCTGCCATCACTGTCCTTCGGTCCTCCGGCGCTGCTGCACCAAGATCTTCCGGTCGGGCATATCCGGTTCGCGCGACCCGAGGAAAGCCGTTGCGGGAGGCGGCAGGAAATACGGGAGGTTGTGTGACGCACGGATCACGTGTGGATCGCGTCGCCCGGCAGGGGGCGGCGCGATCCGATCCGCGGCGACAGGGTGGCGGTGCCACGGTGCTTCGGGTTTACGAGCTGACGACCCGATCCCGGGCGGGACGCTGCGCGGGTCTAGGCGGCGCGTCCTTCCCTCGACCCGGGAGCCGTGAGAGCGCCGGTAGCGGGCGGCGCCTCGTCGAGGAGCGCGAGCGCCCAGTCCGGCGGCGGCTGCAGGGGAACCGGCGCGGCCTGCGCTTCTTGCGTCTCGCGCAGGAAGACGCGCCGGAGCATCTGCAGCATCGTTCGCCCGACATCCCGCGCCGCGCCGGCATTCGAGAGGCCCGAGGCATAGAGTCGCCGGATAAGGGCGGAGCGTTCCGCCGATGCCGGCAGCCAGAACTGCAGGCCGAAGCTCGCCGTGTCATCCGTCACGACGTTCCGCCGCGCGACCCGGGCGGCGATGCGCCCGATCTCGGGCAGGGTCAGCACCACCCAGTCGCCGGGGCGGAGGCCGTCATCGCGGGTGATCAACGCTGCCCCGGTCATCGACAGGTCCCGGGTTTCGGCGCCACGCGCCTCGTCCACCGTTTCCAGGATGCAGGGCAGGCGCAGTTCGAACCGTTCCTCGCCGCGCTTCGGCGGCGCCTGCAGCGCGGTCCGGGCGACGACGGCAAGCACGAGGATGTTGACGATCGACCAGAAGGCGACGATCGGGACCAGCGCGCCGTCATCGATGATCCGTGTTGCGGAGTGGCTGTTCAGCGCGAGCCCCGCCAGCGTGGCGAACATGACCAGCAGCGCGAACCACAGCGTCGGGCGGTCGACGAGCCGGCCGTCCCGCGCCTCGGCGCCCTTCGGGGTGACCTTGAAGGCGTGGCCGAAGGGGCGGATCAGGGTTCCGAACACGACGGGCAGTAGCCGCACCGCCTGCATCACCGAATGCGCGGCGGCGGCCAGCGGCACGAACTGCCCCCGGGCGAACATCCGCACCGTGGCGATCGCGCCCAGGACGGCCGGGACCTGGTAGAGCAGGACGCTTTGCGTATCGGCGTTCAGAAGCGGTCGCAGCCCGGTCAGCAGATAGATCGCCGGCGTCAGGATCGCGGTGGTGTAGATCAGGGGTTGCGAGAGCCAGTGCAGCGGCAGGAAGAGCAGGCGCTGCATCGGGCGCAGCCCCGGGCCGAGCGGGCCATCGCGCAGAAACAGCGTCTGGATCCCGCCCCGCGCCCAGCGCATCCGCTGCACGAAATAGGCGGCAAGCGATTCGGGCGCGAGGCCGACCGCCAGCCGCTCGCCCAGGTAGCGGGTGCGGAACCCCTTGCGCAGCAGGACGAGCGTCAGAAGGATGTCCTCGGTCACCGAGGTGGTCGGCAGCCCGCCGCCGGCCGCCTCGATCGCGCTGCGGCGGATGATCCCGTTCGAGCCGCAGCAGAAGGCGCAGTCCCAGCCGTCCCGTCCCGGCATGATCACGTCGAAGAAAAGCCGCTGTTCGTCGGGCAGCGCGGTGCGCATGTCCATGCCGGTCTGCAGCGGATCGTGGTTGAAAAAGTTGTGCGGCACCTGAACGATGCCGGTCGCGGGATCGTCGAAGAAGCCGGCGGTGCGGTAGAGGAAGTTGTGCTGCGGCACGAAATCGGCGTCCAGGACGAGTACGAACGCGCCGTCGGTGCGCGCGAGCGCGGCGTTGATGTTGCCGGCCTTGGCATGGGCATTGTCCGGGCGC
The DNA here is from genome assembly GCA_007131945.1 of Paracoccaceae bacterium. Lineage (GTDB taxonomy): Bacteria > Pseudomonadota > Alphaproteobacteria > Rhodobacterales > Rhodobacteraceae > Pararhodobacter. The sequence goes on from SLPP01000195.1 coordinate 6,425, forward strand.
GTGAGGTATCCGACGCCGTGGTCGCGGGCGAAGGCCTCGAGCCAGGGGCGGCGGCCGTCGTCGAGCACCCAGACCCGCAGCCGTTCGGCCGGCCAGTCGAGGCCCGCCGCGCCGACGATGCTCTTTTCGACGACCTCGCGCGACTCGTTGTAGGTCGCGATGAAGACGTCCACCGACGGCAGCAAAGCCGGATCGGAGGCGCGCAGGCGGCGCTCGTGCGCGTCGGCCTCGGGGCTGCGGTCGGTGCGCCGGGCGATCTCGAGGAACAGCACCGTCGTATCCGCCCAGGCGAGAAGCTCGATCAGGAAGAGCGTCCAGACGAAGACGGATTGCGCGCTCAGATCGTTCGCCGGAAGGACCGTGACGGTGAAGCGCCACCAGAGGTAGTTGATCGCGAGCAGCGCGAGCGCCGCCATCGTCATGCGCTGCAGCGCGGGATGGCGATCGAGCCCTTTGCCGAGGAAAAACCGGGCGAGGACGATGAACGCCAGACAGGCCAGGCCAAGGAACGGGCTTGCGAGACCGACGACGGCATCCGGCCCGCCGGCCTCCGCAGGGCCCTCGAATGTAGCCGGCACGCGATCTCACCCTCTACTTGCACAAAGCTTGCGGCCACGTCCGGCGCGCCTCGATGGCGCGAGCTTCGGCAATTTGGGTGAAGACTTTCTGAACCGGGATCAGCGCATGTCGGCGGCGCCGGGAATCTACCGGTCGCAGGCCGCTGGTGCTCAGGCGCCCGGACCGACGCCCGTCGTCATGCCCGTCGCTGATCGGTCAGATGGCGCGGTAGTTCGGCGATTCGCGCGTGATCTGCACATCGTGGACGTGGCTTTCCCTGAGCCCCGAGCCGGTGATGCGGATGAAGCGGCAGTTCCGGCGCATCTCGTCGATCGTCCGGTTGCCGGTGTAGCCCATCGCCGCGCGCAAACCGCCCACCATCTGGTGGATCACCGCAGCGACCGGGCCCTTGTAGGGCACCTGTCCCTCGATCCCCTCGGGCACCAGCTTGTCCGAGGCGGCGTCCTTCTGGAAGTAGCGGTCGGCCGAGCCGCGCGCCATCGCGCCGAGCGAACCCATGCCGCGATAGCTCTTGTAGCTGCGGCCCTGGTAGAGGATCACCTCGCCGGGGGACTCGTCGGTGCCGGCGATGGCCGAGCCGACCATCGCGCAGGAGGCGCCGGCGGCGATCGCCTTGGCGAAATCGCCTGAATACTTGATGCCGCCATCGGCAATGACGGGGATGTCGCCCGCCGCCTCCGTCGCGTCGAGGATCGCGGTCAGTTGCGGCACGCCCACCCCGGCGACGACCCGCGTCGTGCAGATCGAGCCGGGCCCGATACCGACCTTGACCGCGTCGGCGCCGGCACCGATCAGCGCCCGCGTGGCTTCGGCCGTGGCGACATTGCCGGCCACGACCTGGACCTCGTTCGAGAGCGCCTTGACCCGCTCGACGGCCTCGGCCACGGCCGCGGAGTGGCCGTGCGCGGTATCGATCACCAGAAGGTCGACACCGGCCTCGATCAGGGCGGCGGAGCGCTCGAAGCCGGCATCGCCCACCGTCGTCGCCGCCGCGACCCGCAGCCGGCCGAGGTCGTCCTTGCAGGCCATCGGGTGCAGCACCGCCTTCTCGGTGTCCTTCAGCGTCAGGAGACCGGTCAGCCTGCCCTCGGCATTGACCACCAGCAGCTTCTCGATCCGGCGCGCCTGCATCAGGCTGCGCGCCTCCTCGCGGTCGGCGGGCTCGCGCAGGACGGCGAGGTTCTCGGAGGTCATCATCGCGTGGACCGGCGTGCGGTCGTCGGAGGCGAAGCGCATGTCGCGGTTGGTCACGATTCCGACGACGCGTCCGGCATCGTCGACCACCGGAAAGCCGGTGACGTTGTAGCGCTCGGCAAGCTCGCGTGCATCGGCGAGCGTCTGGTCCGGCTTAAGGGTGATCGGGCTGTAGACGATGCCCGATTCGAAGCGCTTGACACGGCGCACCTCGCGCGCCTGCAGCTCGGGCTCGAGGTTGCGGTGGATCACGCCCATCCCGCCGGCCTGGGCCATCGCGATGGCCATCCGCCCCTCGGTCACGGTGTCCATCGCCGAGGAGAGGAGCGGGATGTTCATCCGGATCGTCCGCGTCACCCAGGTTGAGGCATCGGCCTGCGCGGGCAGGACCGACGAGGCGGCGGGCACCAGAAGAACGTCGTCGAAGGTCAGCGCCTCGCGAATCTGCATCGGGTGGCTCCGTCGGCTGCAGGTTTCGTTGGCACGTCCCTATTCCACGTGCGGCGCGAAAAGGGAAGGGCGGGCGGGGAAATGCCGGCGGCCGTCCCGGTCGGCCCGCGGGCAGCGCCGCCGGGTGATGTCCGCGCGTCGGGGCGTGCAGATTTGCACGCTTTGGCAGTCCTCTGATATGGCTTGAAAAAAATGCGACGTTAACCGGAATGAAAGCTTTGGCGGCGCGGCGTCGGGCCGGTCTCGGGAGAGGTCGGCGACGGCGGGAACCGACCGGGGGAGGTTCCGGGGTGCGCGGTCGCGGCCCGGCACACGGGCATCGCGCCGTGACTGTCGGCCACGGGGGCCGCGTGCTACTGTCGCGCCCAGGCAGGGCGGGGCGAGGGGAGGCGCGATGCTGAGGTCGATCCGGCGCCATCCGTGGCGTGGCCTGGGATTGGTCCTGGTGCTGCTGCCGCTTCTCTATCTCGCCGGGGCCGGGTACTTCCTGTCGCGCTTCGCCGCTGGCCTCCTGACCGTGGGGCCGCTGGTCGAGCGGCTGGCCGCCGAGCCTCGTCCCGAGGATCCGTTGGCGCTGGGCTATCGGGGCGATCCCGGCGCGGCCTTCGGGGCGCGGTTCGAGACCGTCGCGGTCGAGACCGAACTGGGCCCGGTCGAGGCCTGGTACGTACCGGCGGAAGGGGCGCGGGATGCGGCCGGCGGGTTCGCCGCGATCTATGTCCACGGGATCGCCGGGGCGCGCGAGGATGGCTACCGGCACCTGTCGATGCTGCGCGCGGCCGGTGTCCCGGTGCTGCTGATCGGCTATCGCAACGATCCCGGCGGGCCGGCGGATCCCTCGGGCCTTTACGGTTTCGGGCTGACCGAGTGGCGCGACCTCGAGGCAGCCATCGGCGCGATGCTGGCGCGCGGCCATGACCGGCTCCTGATCGTGGCCGAGTCGATGGGCGGCGCGATCCTCGGTCAGTTCCTGTCGCGCAGCGACCGCGCCGGGTCGGTGGCGGCGGTGGCGCTTGATTCGCCCGCGGTCGATATCACGCAGGTGTTGCGCAGCTTTGCCATGGCAGCCCGGCTGCCGGCGCCCGGCGCCGTGGCGCGGGTCGGGCTGGTTATGCTCGACTGGCGAAAGCCGATCGATTACCGGGACGCACGCGTCAGCGCGATCTATGCTTCCTTTTCCGGGCCGCTTTTCGTGGCGCACGGGACAGGCGACGGGATCGTCCCGGCAGCCGGCACCGATGCGATGCTGGCCGCGCGCCGGGGGACCAGCGTCGTGGTGCGGACCGAGGCCGGCCACCTGCTCTCCTTCGCCGCCGATCCCGAGGGCTATCGCGCCGCCTTCGCCGCGTTCCTCGAACTGATCGCGCGGTGAGAAAACGGTATGCGATTGCATACAGCGCTTTGCAAGTCGCGCGAATTGGTCTATGAGGCGCGCAACCGACTCACGCCAGAACGGAGGGCAGCATGACGAAGATCAAGGTCGCAAACCCGGTGGTCGAACTCGACGGCGACGAGATGACCCGGATCATCTGGGATTTCATCAAGAAGAAGCTGATCCTGCCCTATCTCGACATTGACCTAAAGTATTACGACCTCGGCATCGAGGAGCGCGACCGCACCGACGACCAGATCACCGTCGATGCCGCCCATGCCATCAAGCAGTACGGCGTCGGCGTCAAATGCGCCACGATCACGCCGGACGAGCAGCGGGTCGAGGAATTCGGGCTCAAGCAGATGTGGCGCTCGCCCAACGGCACGATCCGCAACATCCTCGGCGGCGTGATCTTCCGCGAGCCGATCATCTGCAAGAACGTCCCGCGCCTGGTGCCGGGCTGGACGCAGCCGATCGTCGTCGGCCGCCACGCCTTTGGCGACCAGTACCGCGCAACCGACTTCCGCTTCCCGGGCAAGGGGAAGCTGACGATCAAGTTCGTCGGCGAGGACGGCACGGTGATCGAGAAGGAGGTCTTCGACGCGCCGGGATCGGGCGTGACGATGGCGATGTACAACCTCGACCAGTCGATCATCGACTTCGCGAGGGCGTCGATGAACTATGGCCTGGTCAAGGGCTGGCCGGTCTACCTGTCGACCAAGAACACGATCCTCAAGGCCTATGATGGCCGCTTCAAGGATCTCTTCCAGAAGGTCTACGACGAGGAATTCGCCGACAAGTTCAAGGCCGCCGGCATCACCTACGAACACCGCCTGATCGACGACATGGTGGCCTGCGCGATGAAATGGTCGGGCGGCTATGTCTGGGCCTGCAAGAACTACGACGGCGACGTGCAGTCCGACACCGTGGCGCAGGGCTTCGGCTCGCTCGGCCTGATGACCTCGGTGCTGATGACGCCCGACGGCCAGACGGTCGAGGCCGAGGCGGCGCATGGCACGGTCACCCGCCACTACCGCCAGCACCAGGCCGGCAAGGAGACCTCGACGAACTCCATCGCCTCGATCTTCGCCTGGACCGGCGGGCTGAAGCACCGCGCGAAACTGGACGACAATGCCGAACTCAAGCGTTTCGCCGAGACGCTGGAGAAGGTGACCGTGCAGGCGGTCGAGGACGGCCACATGACCAAGGACCTGGCGCTGCTGGTCGGGCCCGAGCAGAAGTGGCTGACCACGATGGGCTACCTGGAAAAGGTCGACGAGTACCTGAACAAGGCGCTTGCCGGCTGAACGCGGCCGGGCCGCGTTCGCGCGGCTCAGCTCCGGCGACGATCCTTTCGGCGGCGCCCGCGCCGGCGTTGCGCGGGCGTCGCCGCTTGCGCGCGTTGAGTTTACCGCGACATCAAGAAGATACCGGTACTTGGCAGGGCATCACCAAGGATCGGAGCCCGGCGTGTCAGAGAACTCCCCCCGCCTTGCCATGCCCTTCATGCAGCAGGGTCAGGCCCAGAAGCATGTCACCCATAACGAGGCGCTGGAGATTCTCGACCTGCTGGTCCAGCTGACGGTCGAGGCCTTCGACGCCGAGGCGCCGCCGGCCGATCCCGCCGAGGGGCAGATCTGGGCCCTTGGGCCGGCGCCGGCGGAGGGCTGGGCCGGGCATGCGGGCGATCTGGCGGCCTGGGCGAACGGCGGCTGGCTATTCCTCCAGCCGAAGGCGGGATGGCGGGCGGCGCTGGGCGACGACGTGCGGGTCTGGACCGGGGCGGGCTGGGAGCGGCCGCGCCTTCCGGAGCTGGTGGACCTGGCCGGGGTCGGCGTGAACGCCGGCTACGACGCCGAGAACCGCCTTGCCGTTTCCGCGCCGGCGGCGCTGTTCACCCATGACGGATCCGATCACCGGCTGAAGATCAACAAGGCGGCGCCGGCGGATACCGCGACGCTGCTCTTCCAGACCGACTGGTCCGGCCGCGCCGAGATGGGGCTTGCCGGCGAGGACGACTTCTCGTTCAAGGTCAGCCCGGACGGCAGCACCTGGCACGAGGGCATCCGGATCGACCGGAACACGGGGCGCGCGCATGTCAGCGGCATGCGCGAGCGGCTCTATGCGCACCGGACCTACCACGTGCGCACCGATGGCGACGATGCGAATTCGGGCCTCGCCGACGATGCCTCGGGCGCGTTCCGGACGATCTCGCGCGCCCTCGACGTGGTCTACGGCACGCTCGATCTCGGGCGCTTCGACGTGACCATCGCGGTCGCGCCCGGCATCTACGAGGAATTCATCGAGGTGCTGGCCCCGTCGATCGGGGCGGGGCTGGTCACCGTCCGCGGCACCGGCGCGCAACCCGACGACGTGATCATCCGCGGGACCAGCGGCGTTGCCCCGGCCTATGCACCCTTCGGCGTGCTGCGGGCCTGGAACGGCGCGGTGATCGCGCTCGACAACCTGCGGATCGAGCGCGAGAGCGGCCCTTCGGTCGCCCTCTTGGACATCCGCTCCGGCGCCAACGTGATCGTCGATCTCGGCGACACGCTGCACCTCGGCGCCACCAACAACAGCGCGATCCGGATCGTCGGCGGGACGCTGACCGCCGAGCAGGCGACGCTTCGCCTGGTGGGCAACGTCTCCTCCCTCTTGCTCGTCCGGCAGGGCGGCAGCGCGAGCATCGTTTCCGCGACGGTGGATGTCGACGGGCGCTCCTTCTCGAACGCGGTCTTCGTGGCCGATCGCTGCGGCGTCATCGCCGGCCATACCGGGGCCACGACGATCACCGGAACCGCGACCGGAGCGCGCGTGCAGGTCCGTTCGAACGGCGTGATCGACTTCGGCAACAAGGCGCTGTCCACGTTGCCCGGCTCGTCGAACGGCGTGGTCGATTCGGGCGGGGTCTACATCCCGCTCTGACGCCGCCGCGTCGCGCCGGCGCCGGCATGCCGGCGGCGTCGTCCGGGCCGAGGATGGATGCGCCTGCCCCCGTTCAGACGAAGCGGCGCGAGATCAGGACCGAGCATTGCGCATGGCGGACGACCCGCGCTGCGGTCGAGCCGATGAAATAGTCGCTCAGCCCCGGCTTGTGCGAGGCGATCATGATCAGGTCGGCGCCGTTATCCTCGGCGCATTCGAGGATCTGGCTCGAGGGTTTGCCGGCACGAAGATCGATTTCCACCGGCTTGCCGCCGGCGGCCCCGGCGACGGCCTCGAGCTGCCGCCGGACCTCCGCGCGCTTGGCGTTCAACTGGTCCTTCGACATCGCCGCGACGACGAAGGCCGGCAGCTCCTCCATCACGTGAACCAGCGTGATGCGCCCGCCCGGCGAGAGCAGCTTCGCCGCCTTTCCGATCAGCCCGCGCGTGGTCGCGCCCTGGCTGAACAAGGCGGCGGCGACGACGATCGACTGATACATCTTCCTCTCCTGTTCCTGTCTGCCTGTCGGGCTGCCGGCGGGCTCAGCGCAGCACCAGAACCGAGGTCTCCGCGTGACGGACGACGCGGGCCGCGGTCGAGCCGATGAAATAGTCGCTCAGCCCCGGCTTGTGCGAGGCGATCACGATCAGGTCGGCGTTCTTTTCCTTTGCTGTGCCCAGGATCCCGGCAGATGCCATGCCGCTGCGCACCACGGCCTCGGTTTTCACGCCTTCGACGGTCGCGGCGATCGCCTCGAGCTGGTCGCGCACGTTGCGCTGGTGTTCGGTCAGTTGCGTGCGCGGGACATGCGCCGCGGCGTATTTCGGGATCTCGTCGAGCACATGGACGAGGACGATGCGCCCGCCGGGGTTCAGCATCTCCCTGGCCTTCTCGATCATCGTGCGGGTGGTGCGGCCCTCGTCGAACAGCGCGGCGGCGATCAGGATTGTGTCGTACATCGGCGAGGCTCCTGCATTTTGGCGTCGATTGCCGTCGATCCTATCGGCCCGAGGCGCGGTTCCGCGCGCCCGTTGCGTCCCGTCGTCGCCCGGCTGCGACGCCCCGACGCCGGTCCCCTTCCCGCCTAGCCGCTCGTGGCATTGCGGTCAACCACGCGGTGGCGGCGGACCGAAGCGCCGCCCGTGGTTCGTCCCGGCCGTCGCGCCAACTTCGGCGAAGAGTTCGTCGGGGGTTGAGATAGGTCAAGGAACCTTCGCCGCACACACGGCAGGATGGCATGTGTTCAGCGCCGCCGCGAAGGTACTCGCCTGCAGGGTGGCGCCGGAGGAAGTCGCTGCCAATCGAGGCAACCATGGCGCATATCCGCATGCTCGACCCCGCCACTAGGCCCGTGGAGCCGCCCGCCGGGCGGCTTCAGATCCTGCGCCGCGACTGTCCCGAAGCGGGGACCGTCGTCGCCTTCCGGAACCAGCGGCTGACCGACCTCGCGAGCGTGCTGCGCGGGCGCCCGGCGGCGGATGCGCCGCGCCTTGCGCGCCGGTTGCAGCCGGCCAGCGGCTGGGCGCAGGGACTGGCCTGCCTCGGCGCGATCGAGGCCGCCGCCGGCCGGCGCCCCGACCCGGACACGGCGCGCGCGCGCGCGCTTCTGGCACAGGCCGAAAGCGCGCTGGGGATGATCACGCATGCCGGTCTCGACTGGCCGCGGCTCTTCGGCTGGGAACCCCGCCTGCGCCACCTGCGCTATGCCCGCGCGGCGCTCGACGCGCTGGTCGCCCGGCTGTGGCGGGGGCGGGATCCGCTCGATCCCGCGGCGCGCGCGGCCGCGGCGTTCGAGGCCGAGCCCGCCGCCTCGGCGCTGATCGAGGCGCTCGAGACTGCTGTCCTGCCGCGTGCGCCGGTCGATCCGGCGCGGCTGGCGGACTGGGCCGCGCGCGATCGGGCGCCTTTCGCGCGGCTGATCCGCGCCGCCTCGCGGCTGTGTCTCGCCGCGCCGCCGCCGGATGCGGTGCCGGTGCCGGGGCTCTCCGATCTCGCCGCCGCGCTGGCTGCCGATCCGGGTTTCGGCCGTGCCCCGCATCTCGGTGGCGTCGCGGGCGACCCGACAGCCTTCGCGCGGCTTCCGGCGGTACCGGGTGCGGCGCGTTTCGGTCCCGTCGGCGCGCGGCTTCTCGCCCAGGCCGGGCAGGCGCAGGCCGCGATCGAGGCGCTGGCCCGGCTCGACCCGCCGCCGGTCGCGACATCGGCGCCGTGCCCCGGCACCGGCGCGGCGCTGGTCGAGGGGGTGCGCGGCCCGCTCGTGCATCTCGTCCGCCTCGACGGCGGCGACCGGATCGACCTCGTCGCCAGTGTCGCGCCCACCGAATGGATGCTGCACCCGGCCGGGCCGCTCGCCGCGACGCTTGCCGCGCTGCCGGCAGAGCGGCTGATGCGCGACGCGCCGCTGGTGCTCGCCGCCCATGATCCGGGCACCAGGGTCACGCTGCGGCAGGAGGCGACGGCGGAGTCATGAAAATCGGGCGGGCGGCGCGATCCGCCGGCCCGCGGTGCCCCGCATGGGGTCGGGTGCGCACGCGTGCGCACTTCGGCAACACCTTGAAATCACGCCCTGAATCGAAGGCGTTAACCGCAATGAAACTTCCTGCCCGCGCCCGGGCAGGGCGGGGGCGGACCGGTTGCCCGTCGCGCTCGGGGCCGGGGCCCGAGCGGCGCCTCGCCGGCGTCGCGCGCCGGTTCAGAACGCCTTGAAGGTCATCGTCGTGAGCGTGCGCGAGATGCCGGGGATGTCGAACAGCCGTTCGGTCAGGTAATGGCCGACATCCTCGCCCTCGGGGATGTAGACCTTTGCGATCAGGTCGTATTCGCCGCTGGTCGAGTAGAGTTCGGAGACGACCTCGCGGTCGTAGATGTCGGCCGCGACCTGGTAGGTCTTGCCCGGGGTACAGCGGAACTGGACGAAGACGCATTGCATGGGACACCTCCGAGAGCGCGGCGCCAGCCTATGCCGGCGCGGGCGGTGGGCGCAAGCGTTCAGCCGCTCAGCGGATACTCGGCCAGCACGTCGTAGACCGGCCCGTCGGGACGCAGGAGCGAGCGGTAGAGGGCGAATTCGGTGACCGTGAAGGGCGGCGAGGTCACGGCGCCGATCTCGCCCATTGCCCTGGCCAGCGCCGCGGCGCTGACCTGCCCGTCGGCGAACCGGCCGAGCGTGATGTGCGGCACGAAGCGCTTGCCCTCGAGCGCCACGCCGACGCCGCGGACGGCCTGGGCGACGCGCGCCTGCAGATGCTCGAGCGCCGGCGCGGGGGCCAGCCGGGCATGGACGTTGCGCGGCCTGTCGCCGCCGAAGACGTCGAGCCCGGCAATCGCCAGGGTGAGCGGCGCGGCGCGCAGCCGGGCAAGCGCGGCGTCGACCTCCTCGAGGACCGGTTCGGCGACATTGCCGAGGAAGGCGAGCGTCAGGTGCAGGTTCTCGGGCGGCACCGGGCGCGGCAGCGGCAGCAGGAACTGCGTCACCGCAAGCTGGCGGCGCACCGGGTCGGGCAGGGGCAGGGCGACGAAGGCGCGGATCATGCGGCGGGCTCCGTTGGGGACCGGGCGGGAAAGGGAACGGCCCGGGGGTCCTTGTCACCCCCGGGCCGCGCGCTGTCCAGTCCCGCGGCTCAGCGCGGCTCGGCCATCAGTCCCTTGATCAGCGCCACGCAGCCGAGCAGCAGCACCAGCGCGAAGGGCAGGCCGGTCGAGACCGCCATCGCCTGCAGCGCGACGAGGCCGCCGCCGATCAGGAGCGCCGCCGCCACCAGTCCCTCGAAGGTCACCCAGAACACCCGCTGCACCACCGGCGCGTCGATCTTGCCGCCGGCGGTGATCGTGTCGATCACGAGCGAGCCCGAATCCGACGAGGTGACGAAGAAGACGACCACCAGGATGATGGCGATGGTCGAGGTGATCGCCGCGAAGGGCAGCTCCGACAGCATGCCGAAGAGCGAAAGCTCCGGCACATAGGCCTCGATGACATAGCCGTAGACGGCGCTCTCGCTGACCCGCGCGATCACCTGGTCGATCGCCGAACCGCCGAAGGTGGTCATCCAGATCGCCGAGACGATGGTCGGGATAAGCAGCACGCAGGTGATGAATTCGCGCACCGTGCGGCCGCGGCTGACGCGCGCGATGAACATGCCGACGAAGGGCGACCAGCTGATCCACCAGGCCCAGTAGAAGGCGGTCCAGCCCTGGCGGAAGCCGTCGTCGTCGCGCCCGACGGGGTTCGACAGCGCCAGGATCTCGGTGACATAGGCGCCGAGATTGCCGAAGAACTGCCCGACCAGCGTCGCCGTCGGCCCGACGAGGATGACGAAGAGCAGCAATATGCCGGCGAGGATCATGTTCAGCTCGGACAGCCGCTTGACGCCGCCGTCGAGCCCGCGCAGCACCGAGATCAGCGCCATCGCGGTGATCACGATGATCAGGATGACGGCGACGGTCACGTCCTCGCCGATCCCCTCGATGCCGAAGACGAAGCCGATGCCGGCCGCGGCCTGGCTGGCGCCGAAGCCCAGCGAGGTCGCCAGCCCGAAGAGCGTGGCGAAGACCGCGAGGATGTCGATGACATGCCCTGTCCAGCCCCAGACGCGCTCGCCGAAGATCGGGTAGAAGATCGAGCGCACGGTCAGCGGCAGGCCCTTGTTGTAGGCAAAGAGCGCGAGGCTCAGGGCGACGACGGCGTACATCGCCCAGGGATGCAGGCCCCAGTGGTAGATCGTCGCCGCCATCGCCATGCGCCGCGCCGCCTCGACGGTGGCCGGATCGGCCAGCTCGCCCTCGACCACGCCGATGTCGCGCATCAGCGGCTGGTCGCCCCAGGGGGTGCCGAAGTAGTAGACCGGCTCGAGCACGCCGAAGAACATCAGCCCGATGCCCATGCCGGCGGCGAAGAGCATCGCGAACCAGCCGGCATAGCTGTAATCCGGCGTCGCGTCGGCGCCGCCGATCCGCACCTTGCCCAAGGGCGAGATCAGGATGCCGAGGCAGACCAGCACGAAGATGTTGCCGGCGATCATGAAGAACCAGTCGAAGTTCGAGGTCAGGAAGCCGCGCAGCGCGGTGAAGAGCGGCTCGACCTGGGTCTGGAAGGCGAGCGTCAGGATGACGAAGGCCACCACGACCAGCCCCGAGATGACGAAGACCGGGTTGTGGATGTCGAGGCCGAAGGGTCCGATCTGCGGCGTGATGTTCTGCTGGCCGATCTCGTAATCTGTCTCGATGACGTCGGAGGCGCCTTCGGGCGGCGGAAGCGGTTCGCCTTCGTTACTGTCGGACATGATTCTCCCTCATCGTTATGTTTTGTCCCGCAGGCCCTCGGATCGCTGCGGCATCGCGCCAAACGGGGCTTGCCGCCGCCTCAACGCACCACGAAGACCGAGATGGTCGCGTGCCCGGCGAGACGGCCGCCATGCGAGCCCCAGAAGTATTCGGCCAGGCCGGGCTTGTGCGAGGCGATGACCACGAGATCGGCGCGCGCCTCCTCGGCGGCGCGCAGAAGGATCGCGTCGATGTCGATCGTCGGATCGGTGGCGGTATAGGCGACGGCGTCGATCGTCAGCCCGTCGGCCTCGCCCCGGGCGCGGGCGAACTCGGCCAGCTTCTCGCCGAATTCCCTGGGGTTGTGCGCGACCGAGGTCGGCGTCTCGGCGGTGACCGAGACATAGGTCAGCGCGGCGCCGTAATGTCTGGCCAGATCGGTCGCCGTGTCGAGCGCCTTGGCCAGAATGTCCGGATGCGCCAGATCGACCGGGACCACGATGCGTGAATACATGCTGTTCCCTCCTTCGTGCCGCAGTCTGGACCCGCGCGGCTTTGGCGGTCAACCCTAGCAGCCGAGAAAGCGCGCCATGGTGCAGAATCGCCGCCCCGCGGGCGTGATGCGACACGGCGGGGACGGTCCGGCGGGCCTAGTCGTCGCCGGTCTGCAGCCTGAGCGGCGCGGCGCGGGCGGCCAGATCGGAGGTCTCCAGCGGCCGCGTCGGGCGCGCCAGCCGGTTGCGCACGACCCAGCGGAGCCGGTGCTCGGCGCGGGTGATGGCGACATAGGCGAGCCGCTTCCACAGCGCGATCCCGGCCTCGCTGCGCCCCGACCGCGCGGCGGCGTAGAGGTCGGGGGCGAAGACCTGCACCTCGGGCCATTGCGAGCCCTGCGCCTTGTGGATCGTCACCGCCGCGCCGTGCAGGAAGGCCGCGCCCATCGTCGCGGCGTAGGGGATGACAGGCTCGGCGTCGCCCTCGTGCTCGATCTTGATGATCGAGGCGGCCGAGACCTGCGGCTCCTCGGCGCCGATCACGTGCAGGCGCGAGAATCCCGGCCGGCCGCCGGGGCCGAGATAGACGAC
>SLPP01000250.1 GCA_007131945.1 Paracoccaceae bacterium
CGCCTGCCCGCCTCGGTCTCGAAGACGCCGATCACCCGGCTGCCGGGACCGAAGCCCTCGCGCGACGACAGCACATGCACCACCTCGCCGGTATGGCGGCCATCGACCGTGACCGGGCGAAAGCGGTCCGTCGCGGCATCGGGATCGGCCGGCAGCGGCCTCGGCACGTCACCGATCCGCGCCTCGATCGCGGCGATCTGCCCCAGCTTCTCGTCAAGCCGGGAAAGCTGCCAGAAGCCGAGCGACATCAGCACCGCGACGCCGACGAGGCCGAGAAGCAGGGACGGGATCATCCGGGCGAGCATCGCGAAGCTCCGAAACGGGCGACGCGCGCCCCGCGAAGGGCGCGCGCCGAATCATGCGCGGGCGCGCGTCAGACCCGCGGTCTACTGGCCCCAGACATAGATCGAGGCGAAGAGGAAAAGCCAGACCACATCGACGAAGTGCCAGTACCAGGCCGCGGCCTCGAGCCCCACATGTCGTTCCTGGGTGAAATGCCCGGCCCTCGCCCGCAGGTAGCAGACGAAGAGGAAGATCGTGCCGATGATGACATGCGCGCCGTGAAAGCCCGTCGCCATGAAGAAGTTCGCGCCATAGATGTTGCCGGCGAAACTGAAGCCCGCATGCGTGTACTCGTAGGCCTGCATCCCGGTGAAGATCACGCCGAGGATCGCCGCGAGCAGAAGACCCGTCTGCAGATCCTTGCGGTTGTTCTCGTGCACGATGGCGTGGTGCGCCCAGGTCGCCGCGCAGCCCGAAAGCAGAAGGATCAGCGTGTTGATCAGCGGCAGGTGCCAGGGGTCGAAGGTCTCGACCCCGGCGGGCGGCCAGGGACCGTCGAGCAGCGGGCTCAGCCCCTCGGGGTGCATCGGGTAGAGCGCGTGCTTGAAGAACGACCAGAACCAGGCCGAGAAGAACATCACCTCGGAGATGATGAAGAGCACGTAGCCGTATTTCAGCCCGATCACCACCACCGGCGTGTGATCGCCCGAATGGCTTTCGATGACGATGTCGGCCCACCAGGCGTACATGACGTAGAGCACGCCGACGAGGCCCATCAGAAACAGCCACGGCCCCGAGCCGTGCATCCAGAAAACGGCCCCGACCAGCATCACGAAGCCCGAAACCGCCCCGATGAAGGGCCAGATCGACGGCGGCAGGATATGGTAGTCGTGGTTCTTCGCGTGCGCCATGTGGGTTTCCTCGGCTTGCCCCTCGCCCCCTGTCCGGGGGTCTGATGTCAGTTCGTTTGCTTATCCGCGTCCTCGTCGAGCGCGGCCAAGTCCTCGGGGCGCAGAGGCGCCCGGTGGAAGGTATAGGAGAGCGTGATCGTGTGCGTCCCGCGCGCCTCGCGGTCGTCGAGGATGTCGGGATCGACGTAGAAGGTCACCGGCATCTCGACCCGCTCGCCCGGCTGCAGCACCTGGTGCTGGAAGCAGAAGCAGTCGATCTTGGTGAAGTAGAGCCCGGCGTCGTAGGGCGTCACGTTGTAGCTTGCCGTGCCGGCGACGGGTTCGTCGGTCGGGTTGTAGGCCTCGTAGAAGGCGATCCCGGTCTCGCCCAGGCGGATCTCCATCGTCCGTTCGACCGGGCGGAACTCCCATGGGAAGTCCCGCGCCTTCGAGGCGTCGAATCGCACGCGGATCGTCTGGTCGAGCACCCGGTCCGAACCGGTGCCCACCTGCGTCGTGCCGCCATAACCGGTGACCCGGCAGAAGAGGTCGTAAAGCGGCACCGCCGCCCAACCCATCCCGGCCATGAAGGCCACGACCGCGCTCGCCTGCAGCGCTGTGCGATGCTTGCCTTCGAGCCGGTTCCAGAAGCCGATCATTCGCCCCTCCCAGGATTGACGCCAAGATTACGGTTGACCGCCGGGTCGAGCGCCGGGCGATAGGTGTGATCGAAGGCCTGGATCATGCCGCCGCCCGAGATCTTGGCGATGGTGAGCCCGAAGACCAGCGCGATGAAGGCCACCAGCGTCAGCCCGACGCCCAGGTTGCGGCCCAGGCGCCGGCGGTGCAGTTCGTGATCGCGCGCGAGTGCCATCAGAGCCCCCAGAAGGTGAATTGCGCCCGGAACGCGGCGGCCCAGGGCGTCGCCTCGGCCAGGAAGGCGGCGAAATGGCCGAAGAGGTAGAGAAGCGAGAAGGTGAAGAACCGCTTCTCGGCGCGGTAGCGGTCGGCCTCGGCCTGCGCCTCGTCGCGGCGCCAGAGCCGCAGCGCGCCGGCGACGAAGACCGCGTTGAGCGCCAGCGCCACGGCCAGGTAGACCGGCCCGCCGATCGAGGTGAGCCCGGCGCCCAGCGCCACCGGCACCAGCGCCAGCGTGTAGACGATGACATGCGCCCGCGTCACCCGGCGGCCATGGGTCACGGTCAGCATCGGCACCCGGGCGCGGGTATAGTCGTCGTTCATGAAGAGCGCCAGCGCCCAGAAATGCGGCGGCGTCCACATGAAGATGAGCGCGAACATCAGCACCGCCTCGATCCCGACATGGCCGGTGGCGACGACCCAGCCGATCATCGGCGGAAACGCCCCGGCGGCGCCGCCGATGACGATGTTCTGCGGCGTCGCGCGCTTGAGCCACATCGTGTAGACGACGGCGTAGAAGAAGATGGTGAAGGCGAGAAGCCCCGCCGCCAGCCAGTTCGCGGCGAGCCCGAGCATCGCGACCGAGATCAGCGAGAGCCCCAGCCCCAGCGCCAGCGCCTCGCCCGGCGCGACGAGCCCCGCCGGCACCGGGCGGCGCGCGGTCCGCCGCATCTGCCGGTCGATATCGGCGTCCCACCACATGTTCAGCGCCCCCGCCGCCCCCGCGCCGAGCGCGATGAAGACGATCGCCGCCAGCGCCTCGACCGGGTGCAGCGCGCCCGGCGCGACCAGAAGCCCGACGAGCGCGGTGAAGACGACGAGCGACATCACCCGCGGCTTGAGCAGCAGCACGTAGTCGCCGAAGCCGGCCTCGGCGGGCTGGGTCTGTTGGGCGATCTCGGCGCGGATGTCGCTCATGCGGTCCTCTTGCCGGCCCGGTCAGGCCGTCGGGTCATTCGCTGGCGGCGAGTTGCCGGCGATGCTCGGCATAACCCGGCGCGGCGGCGAGGTTCGTCGCCCCCTGCTCCTCGAGCCAGGCGATATAGGCCGCCTCGCTCACCGCGTGGACGGTGATCGGCATGTAGGCATGGGCCTGGCCGCAAAGCTCGGAACACTGGCCGAAATAGATGCCTTCCTCGTCGACGTTGAACCACAGCTCCGCCAGCCGCCCCGGCACGCCGTCCTGCTTCACCCCGAAGGCGGGAATGGTCCAGGAATGGATCACGTCGGCGGCGGTGACCTGCATGACGATGTCGCGGCCCACCGGAACGACGACGGCGGTGTCGGTCGCCAGCAGGAAGTGACGGTCCTCGTAGCCATGCTCGGCCAGCTCGTCGCGCTGCAGCATGAAGCTGAGGAACTCGACGTCATGGTCGACATATTCGTAGCCCCAGTGCCACTGGTAGCCGGTCACCTTGATGGTCACCTCGGCCTCGGGCATGATCTGCTGGCGGAAGAGCGCCGGCACGGTGAACGAGCCGATGAAGATCAGGATGAAGATCGGCACCACCGTCCAGGCGACCTCCAGCGGCGAGTTGTGGCTGAACCGCGCCGGCGTCGGGTTGGCACGGCTGTTGTGGAAGACGATCACCCAGATCAGCAGCACCGTCACCAGAAGCGTGATCGGAACGATGATCCACAGCAGCATGTTGTCGAGCCAGACCACCTCGGCCTTGAGCGAGGTGGCGGGCGTCTGCATGCTGGTTCCGCGCGGCAGCGGCTCGCCGCGGAAGGGCAGATCCTGCGCCAGTGCCGCTCCGGCCGCGGCCACCGCCATCGCCCCGGTCGCAAGCCCCGCCCCAAGACGCCCGTATTCGCGAATGAATGTCATCGTCGGTTCCCGTTCCTCGCCGCGGCCTCAGGCCGTCGTTTTCGTGCCGCGGCGGGCGGCTGCCCGGTATTCGGGTGTTGCAGCTGGCCGCGGAATCCCTGCATCCTAAAACCACATTAGCATCGGGGGGACAAGACTGCGGATGCGTCATCGCGCCGCGTCTTGATCCCGGTCAACGACACCGCCGCCCAGCGAAAGGTCCGTCATGTCCACCGCCTCCTCCTCCGCCGCCGCCCCGCGCGCCGAAGCCGAGCCCTTCCGCCCCTTCGACACCGCCTTCGACGAGCACCGCGCCCGCGCGATCCTGCGCGACGCCGTCGCCGGTGCCGAGGATGGCGAACTCTTCCTCGAACGGAAGCATTCCGAATCGCTCGTGCTGGACGACGGGCGCATCCGCTCGGCCGGTTTCGACGCGGCCGAGGGATTCGGGCTGCGCGCGGTGCGCGGCGCGGTGATCGGCTACGCGCATTCGACGCATATGGACGAGCCTGCGCTGCGGCGCGCGTCCGAGACCGCGCGGCTGGCCGTGGCGGCGGGCGGCGGCACGCTCGCCGATCCGCCGGCGGGGACGAATCGGCGCCTCTACACCGATGCCGACCCGATCCTCGACGCGCCCTTCGCGCTGAAGATCGAGACGCTGCGCGCGATCGACGACTTCCTGCGCGCGCGCGATCGCCGCGTCGTGCAGGTCACCGCCTCGCTCGCCGCCTCGCTGCAGCAGGTCGCGATCCTGCGCCCCGAGGGGCAGGTCCTGACCGACACAAGGCCGATGGTGCGGCTCAACATCTCGGTCATCGTCGAGGCGGGCGGGCGGCGCGAGAGCGGCTCGGCCGGCGGCGGCGGGCGGATCGGGCTTTCCGGGCTCCTCGCGCCCGGACACTGGCAGACGGTCGCGCTCGAGGCGCTGCGCATCGCCACGGTCAACCTCTCCGCCGAGCCGGCGCCGGCGGGCGTGATGGACGTGGTCCTCGGCCCCGGCTGGCCGGGGATCCTGCTGCACGAGGCCGTTGGCCACGGGCTCGAGGGCGATTTCAACCGCAAGGAAACCTCCGCCTTCGCCGGGCTGATGGGCAAGCGGGTGGCCGCGCCGGGCGTCACCGTCGTCGATGACGGCACGCTGCCCGACCGGCGCGGCTCGATCTCGATCGACGACGAGGGCACGGCAAGCTCGCGCACCGTGCTGATCGAGGACGGGATCCTCGTCGGCTACATGCAGGACCGGCAGAACGCGCGGCTGATGGGCATGGCGGCGACCGGCAACGGAAGGCGCGAGAGCCATGCCCATGCGCCGATGCCACGGATGACCAACACGATCATGGAGGCCGGCGACGCCGAGCCCGGCGCGCTCGTGGCCGAGATGAAGGACGGCATCTACGCCGTCGGCTTCGGCGGCGGGCAGGTCGACATCACCAACGGCAAGTTCGTCTTCTCCTGCACCGAGGCCTACCGGGTGCGGGACGGCAGGGTCGGCGCGCCGGTCAAGGGCGCGACGCTGATCGGCGACGGGCCGACGGCGCTGCAGCACATCCGCGGGATCGGCAACGACATGGCGCTCGATCCCGGCATGGGCACCTGCGGCAAGCAGGGCCAGTGGGTGCCGGTCGGCGTCGGCCAGCCGAGCCTCCTGATCGGCGGGCTGACCGTGGGCGGGGTCGCCTGAGGCGCGCCCCGCCGCCCGCGGCCGGTCAGTCCGCCTGCAATGTCGAGATGTATTCGACGAGTGCCAGGATCCGCCCGCGAACGAAGGCTTCGCGGTCGCCCGGCGACCACATCTCGCCCATGAGCCCCGGCGCATCGCGGTCGTATCGCCGTCCCCAGGCGGGCATCTCCCGGGTGCCATGGGCGCCGACATCGACGCGACCATCGACCACCTCGTAGAGCCGGGCAAAGGGGAAAACCCCGCCGTTGTCGCGCTGCAGCGTCGTGAGATCGGGCATCGCCGTGTTCAGGTAGCCGGCCAGCGGCCCCTGTCCGCGCCCGTCGGCACCGTGGCAGTGCGCGCAGCTGTTCATGTATTCGTGCTGTCCGAGACTGAATCCCTCGGCGGTTGCCGAGGATGCCGACACGCCAAGGCCCGCGGCGAAAACGACTCCGACCAAACTGCGTTTCATGATGATCCTCCCTAGATCACGCCGGACAGGCGGCCCGACGGCGGTCGAAGAATGTCCCCGATTCGAAATGCTGACAAGCGAATATGGCAATCTCGGAGATTGTTTGGCCGCAGCGGAGGAAGATGGCGACTTTCTGTCGATTTCAGGGCGCCGTTTATCTCTCGTTAATCCTTTTCGCGCAAAAGTTGACTCGAATGAGACGAGGTCGGGGATGGTCGGGGAATTGCTTTCTTCTCCCACACCCTTCACCCCACCCACCACGGAAGAAGACCGGCTATACTGGCTTCGTCTCATTCGCTCCCGCCGCGTCGGGCCGACGACCTTCCAGCGCCTTCTGACCGATCACCGCAGCGCCGAGGCCGCGCTCGCCGCGCTCCCCGAAATCGCCCGGGCGGCCGGGATCGACGATTACGAACCCTGCCCCGCCGACACCGCCCGCCACGAGATCGACGCCGCCCTGCGCGCCGGCGCGCGGATGCTCTGCCTCGGCGCCCCCGACTATCCCGAGGCCCTCGCCGGCATCGCCGATCCGCCGCCGGTCCTCTGGGCCGTCGGGCGCCCCGAGCTTGCGCAGCGCCCCGCCGTCGCGCTGGTCGGTGCGCGCAACGCCTCGAGCCTCGGCCAGCGGATGGCGCGCAAGCTCGCCGAGGGGCTTGGGCACCACGGTTTCACCCTCGTTTCGGGGCTGGCGCGCGGGGTCGACGCGGTCGCCCATGCCGCGACGATCGGGACCGGCACGATCGCGGTGCTCGCCGGCGGGGTCGACGTGCTCTACCCGACCGAGAATGCCGAACTCGGCCGCGACATCGGCCGCCGCGGGCTCAGGCTGTCGGAACAGCCCATCGGCCTGCAGCCGCAGGCGCGCCACTTCCCGCGCCGCAACCGGATCATCGCCGGCCTCGCCCGCGCCGTCGTCGTCGTCGAGGCGGCCGAGGGCTCGGGCAGCCTGATCACCGCCCGCGACGCGCTCGAACAGGGCCGCGAGGTGCTCGCCGTGCCGGGCCATCCGCTGGATGCCCGCGCCGCCGGCTGCAACGCGCTGATCCGCGACGGCGCGCGGCTGGTGCGCGACGTCGCCGACATCCTCGAGGCGCTGGAGACGACGCTCGAACTGCCCCTGCCCGCCCCCGGACCGCGCCCGGCGACGGCCCCCGCCGCGCTGCCGCCGAAACCCGCGCGCCCCGCCGCCGTCCCCGACACGCTGGGCCTGCACCGGATGATCCTCGACCGGCTCGGCCCCTCACCGCTCGCCGAGGACCAGCTCATCCGCGACCTCGCCCTGCCCGCCGCGACGCTGGCCCCCGCGATCCTCTTTCTCGAGCTCGAGGGCCGGATCGAGCGCCAGCCCGGCGGCCTCCTCGCCCGCCTCTGACGCGCCGCCACCTGCGGCGATCGGCCCCGCCTGACGCCGCCCCCCTTGCAGCGTCGGTTTGCAAGCACAGATTGACAGCACCGGCCGCTGCTCGCATCTATGCGCCGCGCGAGCGAGGTCGCGAGAGCGCCGCAATTCCGCGTTTGACGTGTTTGATCAGAGGCTTGCATGGCTGTCGTCGTCGTCGAGTCGCCCGCAAAGGCGAAGACCATCAACAAGTATCTCGGCCCGGGCCACACCGTGCTCGCCTCCTTCGGCCATGTCCGCGACCTGCCGCCGAAGGACGGCTCGGTCGATCCCGAGCAGGATTTCGACATGAAATGGGAAGTGGCCTCGGACAGCCGCAAGCATGTCCGCGCCATCGCCGAGGCGCTGAAATCCGACCCCGACTTGATCCTCGCCACCGACCCCGACCGCGAGGGCGAGGCGATCTCCTGGCACCTGACCGAGGCGCTTGCCAAGTCGCGCGCGCTGAAGAAGGACACGCCCGTAAAACGCGTCGTCTTCAACGCCATCACGAAAGACGCGGTGACCCAGGCGATGAAGGCCCCGCGCGAGGTCGACATGGAGCTCGTCCGCGCCTATCTCGCCCGCCGCGCGCTCGACTACCTCGTCGGCTTCAATCTCTCGCCCGTCCTCTGGCGCAAGCTGCCCGGCGCCAAGTCCGCCGGCCGCGTCCAGTCGGTCTGCCTGCGCCTGATCGTCGAGCGCGAGATGGAAATCGAGGCCTTCCGGGCGCAGGAATACTGGACCGTCACCGCCGAGCTCGCCACCCCGCGCGGCCAGCTCTTCACCGCCCGCCTCGTCAGCCTCGCCGGCGAGAAGCTCGACAAGTTCGCGCTGAAGGACTCCACCGCCGCCGAGATGGCCGTGCAGGCGGTCACCAGCCGCGCGCTTTCGGTCCGGTCGGTCGAGGCGAAGCCCGGCAGCCGCAGCCCCGCCGCCCCCTTCATGACCTCGACCCTGCAGCAGGAAGCCAGCCGCAAGTTCGGCATGGGCGCCAAGCAGTGCATGTCAACCGCCCAGCGGCTCTACGAGGCCGGGCACATCACCTACATGCGCACCGACGGCATCGACATGGCGCCCGAGGCGGTGATGGCCGCGCGCGACGAGATCAGGCGCCGCTACGGCGACGCCTACGTTCCGAAATCGCCGCGGATGTACAAGAACAAGGCCAAGAACGCGCAGGAAGCGCATGAATGCATCCGCCCCACCGACATGGGCGCGGACCCCGACCGCCTGCGCCTTGCTGACGCCGACCAGCGCAAGCTCTATGACCTGATCTGGAAGCGCACCATCGCCTGCCAGATGGAGGCGGCGCGGCTCGAACGCACGACGGTCGAGATCGGCTCCAGGGACGGCCAGGTCGGGCTGCGCGCGACCGGGCAGGTGGTGCTCTTCGACGGGTTCCTCAAGGTCTACGAGGAGGGCCGCGACGATGTCGAGGGTGACGACGACCGCCGCCTGCCGCAGATGGCCGAGGGCGACGCGCTTGAGAAGCGCAATGTCACGCCCGAACAGCATTTCACCCAGCCGCCCCCGCGCTACACCGAGGCGACGCTGGTCAAGCGGATGGAGGAGCTTGGCATCGGCCGGCCCTCGACCTATGCCTCGATCGTCACCACGATCCAGGACCGCGGCTACGTCCGGAAGGAAAAGAACCGCCTGATCCCCGAGGACAAGGGAAGGCTGGTGACGATCTTCCTCGTCAACTACTTCCGCAAATATCTGGAATACGACTTCACCGCCGATCTCGAGGAACAGCTCGACGACATCTCGGCCGGCGAGCGCGACTACAGGGAAGTGCTGGACCGCTTCTGGCGCGACTTTTCGGCGCATCTGGCCGAGACCTCGGATCTGCGCATCTCGGAAGTGCTGGAGAAGATCGACGAGATCCTGGCGCCGCATCTCTACCCGCCGCGCGAGGACGGCTCCGACCCGCGCCTCTGCCCGGGCTGCGGCAAGGGTCGGCTCAACCTGAAGACCGCGCGCTCGGGCGGGGCCTTCATCGGCTGTTCGAACTACCCCGACTGCCGCTACACCCGCCCGCTGGGCGCCGAGGAGGGCGATGCCGCCCTCTCGGGCGACGGCAGGCTGCTGGGTCACGACGCCGGCGATCCGATCTATCTGCGCACCGGCCGCTTCGGCCCCTATGTCCAGCGCGGCGAGGCGACCGAGGACAATCCCAAGCCCCCGCGCGCCAGCCTGCCCAAGGGCTGGACGCCGGACGAGTTGACGCTGGAGCGCGCGGTGACGCTTCTTGCCCTGCCGCGCAAGGTCGGCGACCATCCCGAGGATGGCGAGCCGGTCGAGGCCGGCATCGGCCGCTACGGGCCCTACGTGAAACACGGCCGCATCTACGCCAACCTGCCCGAGGTCGAGGATGTCTTCACCGTCGGCATGAACCGGGCGCTGGACCTGATCGCCGCCAAGGCCAGCCGCGGCGGGCGCGGCTCGACAGCCGCGCCCCTGCGCGAACTCGGCGAGCACCCCGAGGGCGGCAAGGTCGCCGTCATGGCCGGCCGCTACGGCCCCTACGTGAAATGGGAAAAGGTCAACGCGACGCTGTCGAAGGGCATGGAACCCGAAACGGTGACGCTGGAGCAGGCGCTCGAGCTGATCGCCGCCAAGGGGGGCGCGAAGGGCAAGAAGAAGGCCGCCGCGCGCGGCAAGACCGCCGCCAAGCCGAAAAGCGCAGGCAAGTCCAAGACCGCCGCAAAGCCCGCGACGGCGAAAAAGACCGCACCCGGACGCAAGGCCACGGGCTGAGGCGGGCCGGCCGGCAAGGCAATGAATCCGGGTTTAAATCCGGTTAAATTGTTATGGGCAACATAGCTTTTTCAAAAGCTTGCGCGTTTGTGCACGCGCGCACACCTGCCCCCCTCCACCGCCGGCAACGCCGCGTCCGCCCCCTGCCCGCCGCGTCCCGCGCCGCTTGTTGACTTCGCTGCATCGCCGCGCCAGAACGGGGGCGGACAATCTGCGGGGGAGCGCATGCACAAGATCTACGGCTCGGCGACCGAGGCCCTGGACGGGCTTCTCTTCGACGGAATGACCATCGCCGCCGGCGGCTTCGGCCTCTGCGGCATCCCCGAGCTTCTGATCGCGGCCATCCGCGACGCGGGCGTGAAGGACCTGACCATCGCCTCGAACAACGCCGGCGTCGACGATTTCGGGCTCGGGCTGCTCCTGCAGACGCGGCAGGTCAGGAAGATGATCTCCTCCTATGTCGGCGAGAACGCCGAGTTCATGCGCCAGTACCTCTCGGGCGAGCTGGAGCTGGAATTCAACCCGCAGGGCACGCTCGCCGAGCGGATGCGCGCGGGCGGCGCCGGCATCCCCGGCTTCTACACCAGGACCGGCGTCGGCACGGTGATCGCCGAGGGCAAGGATCACAAGGAATTCGACGGCGAGACCTACATCCTCGAGCGCGGCATCGTCGCCGACCTCGCCATCGTCAAGGCCTGGAAGGCCGACGACACCGGCAACGCCGTC
The DNA here is from genome assembly GCA_007131945.1 of Paracoccaceae bacterium. Taxonomy (GTDB): domain Bacteria; phylum Pseudomonadota; class Alphaproteobacteria; order Rhodobacterales; family Rhodobacteraceae; genus Pararhodobacter. The sequence goes on from SLPP01000250.1 coordinate 10,900, forward strand.
TTCCGCAAGACCGCGCGCAACTTCAACCCGCCGGCGGCGACCTGCGGGCGTGTCTGCGTGATGGAGGTCGAGGAGATCGTGCCGCGCGGCTCGCTCGACCCCGACTGCATCCATCTGCCCGGCATCTACGTGCACCGCCTGATTCAGGGCGAGCACGAGAAGCGGATCGAACAGCGCACCGTGCGCAAGGCTTGAGGAGGGCACGACCATGGCATGGGACCGCAACCAGATGGCCGCCCGCGCGGCGCAGGAACTCGAGGATGGGATGTATGTCAACCTCGGCATCGGCATCCCGACGCTCGTTGCCAACTACATCCCCGACGGCGTCGACGTGACGCTGCAGTCCGAGAACGGCATGCTCGGCATCGGCCCCTTCCCGACCGAGAACGAGGTCGATGCCGACCTGATCAACGCCGGCAAGCAGACGGTGACCGAGCTTGCCCGCACCGCCTATTTCGACAGCGCGCAGAGCTTCGCGATGATCCGCGGCGGCAAGATCGACATGGCGATTCTCGGCGCGATGGAAGTGGCCGAGAACGGCGACATCGCCAACTGGATGATCCCCGGCAAGCTCGTCAAGGGCATGGGCGGGGCGATGGATCTCGTCGCCGGGGTCAAGCGCATCGTCGTGGTGATGGACCACACCAACAAGGCGGGCGACTCGAAGGTGCTGAGGGAATGCACCCTGCCGCTGACCGGCAAGGGCGTCGTCAACCGCATCATCACCAACCTCGGCGTGATGGACGTGGTCGCTGGCGGGCTGAAGATCGTCGAGCTGGCCGACGGCGTCTCCGAGGAGGAGCTGCGCAACGCGACCGAGGCAACGATCGTCGGCTAGCGCGGCGCGCAGCTTGACATGCGCCCCCCCGCACCGCATGAAGCCTGCCACATCGCGCCGTCCCCGGGGCGGCGCTTTTTTTCGACCCATCCACGACAGGCCCCGCATGAGCAGCGCAAGCGAGAAGAAGGACGGCTGGTGGGAGACGGTGAAGACCGTCTTCTGGGCGCTGGTGATCGCGGGCATCTTCCGCACGCTCTTCTTCCAGCCGTTCTGGATCCCCTCGGGTTCGATGAAGGAGACGCTGCTGATCGGCGATTTCCTCTTCGTCAACAAGATGGCCTACGGCTATTCGCGCTATTCCTGCCCCTTCGCCATGTGCCCCTTCTCGGGGCGCGTCTTCGCCACCGAGCCCGAGCGCGGCGACATCGTCGTCTTCCGCCACCCGGTGACCGGCGCGGACTTCATCAAGCGCGTCATCGGCATGCCGGGCGACCGCGTGCAGATGCGCGACGGCATCCTGCATCTCAACGACCAGGCGCTGCCGCAGGAACCCGCCGGCCAGTTCGCCGAGATCTACGAACGCCAGGGCTCGGTCGGCCAGTTCCCGCGCTGCGCCAACGCGCCGGTGGGGCAGGGCGGCACCTGCCTGAAGGATCGCTACATCGAGACGCTGCCCGGCGGGCGCTCCTTCCCGGTCCTCAACATCGAGGATGGCGGCTTCGGCGACAACACGCCCGCCTTCACCGTCCCCGACGGGCATTTCTTCTTCATCGGCGACAACCGCGACAACTCGGTCGACAGCCGCGTGCCGCAGAACGCCGGCGGCGTCGGCATGGTGCCCTTCGATCACCTCATCGGGCGGGCGAACATGGTCATGTTCTCCTCGGCCGGCCGCTCGATGCTCGCCTTCTGGACCTGGCGCTCGGACCGGTTCTTCCACCGGCTGCAATGATGGCGGCGCGCGCGGCAGGGCGGCTCTCGGCCGAGATGGCGGCCTTCGCCGCGCGCCTCGGCCACGATTTCGCCCGCCCCGAACTCCTGCAGCGCGCCCTCACCCATGCCTCGATCGGCTCCAAGACCCGGCCCGACAACCAGCGGCTGGAATTCCTCGGCGACCGGGTTCTGGGGCTGATCATGTCCGAGGCGCTGCTCGCCGCCGACCGCGAGGCGACCGAGGGACAGCTTGCGCCGCGCTTCAACGCGCTCGTCCGCCGCGAGACCTGTGCCGAGATCGCCCGCGAGATCGATCTCGGCGCGGTTCTGCGCATGGGCCGGTCCGAAATGCTGACCGGCGGCCGGCGGAAGGAGGCGATTCTCGCCGACGCGATGGAGGCGGTGATCGCCGCGGTCTATCTCGACGCCGGGATCGAGGCCGCCCGTAAGATGGTGCTCCGGCTCTGGAAGGACCGGCTGAGCGGCGTCGAGGCCGATGCGCGCGACGCCAAGACGATGCTGCAGGAATGGGCCCAGGCGCGCGGCGCCCCGCCCCCGGACTATGCCGAGGTGGCGCGCGAGGGCCCGCCGCACGCGCCGCGCTTCACGATCGAGGTGCGGCTCGCCACAGGCGAGGCCGCCCGCGCCAGCGCCGGTTCCAAGCGCCAGGCCGAGCAGGCGGCGGCCCGTGCGCTCCTCGACACGCTGGAGGGCGCGACATGACCGAGACCCGCGCCGGTTTCGTGGCCCTGATCGGCGAGCCCAATGCCGGCAAGTCGACGCTTCTCAACCGCATGGTCGGGGCCAAGGTCTCGATCGTCACGCACAAGGTGCAGACCACGCGCACGCGCATCCGCGGCGTCGCCATCGAGGGCCGGGCGCAGATCGTCTTCGTCGACACGCCCGGCCTCTTCCGACCCCGCCGCCGGCTCGACCGCGCCATGGTCGCCGCCGCCTGGGGCGGGGCCGCCGATGCCGATGTCGTCGTCCTCCTGATCGAGGCGCATCGCGGCCTGACCCCCGGCGTGCAGGCAATCCTCGACACCCTGCGCGACCGCTTCCCCTCCGGCCGCACCGTGGCGCTCGCCATCAACAAGATCGACAAGGTCAGGGCCGAGGCGCTGCTGGAGCTGTCGAAAGCCCTCAACGACGCCTTCCCCTTTGCCCGCACCTTCATGATCTCTGCCGAGAAGGGCCACGGCGTCGAGGATCTGAAACGCTGGCTCGCCGAGAGCCTGCCCGAGGGTCCCTGGCTCTATCCCGAGGACCAGATCGCCGACCTGCCGCTGCGGATGATCGCCGCCGAGATGACGCGCGAGAAATGCACGCTGCGGCTGCACCAGGAACTGCCCTACGAACTCACCGTCGAGACCGAGAGCTGGCAGGAGCGCAAGGACGGCTCGGTGCGCATCGACCAGCTCATCTATGTCGCCCGCGACGGCCACAAGGGCATCGTGCTCGGCCACAGGGGCGAGACGATCAAGGCGATCAGTCAGGCGGCGCGGGCCGAGATCGCCGCCTTCCTCGACCGCCCCGTGCATCTCTTCCTGCAGGTCAAGGTGCGTCCGAACTGGCTGGAGGAGGCCGAGCGCTACGGCGAGATGGGGCTCGACTTCCGCGACGGCGATGCCTGAACTCGCATCGTCTCGAACCGGCCGGGCGATGCCGGGCGGCCAGTCCGGCGCGCCCGAAGGACAGGGCCACGGCCGATGACGCCGCGGCTGACCGCGAGCTTCTGGGTGCGGGCCTATCTCAACCGGCTGCGGCTGGCGAACATCCCGGCCTATGTCCTCGCCCGCGGCGATGCCTCGGCCGGCGCGGTGATGGTGAAGCTCGCCACGCTCGACGGGCAGGCGCGGCTTTTCCAGCGCATCTTCGATCCGATGGCCGATCGCCGCCGCTGGATCGAGCTTGCCGCCGGACCCGAGGCCGAGATCGACGCCCGCATCGCCCGCGACCGGGCCCGCGACCGCGACCTCTGGGTGATCGAGGTCGAGGACCGGCAGGGCCGCCACCTGCTCGAGGAACCGGGCCTCGACGAATGATACCAAATCCGGTTGATCCGTTCGGCAACATCTGCGGCGTTGTTCCGCCCGTGCTTGCCGAAGGGATCAAGCGGAAGCCGTATGACCGGGGCTTTCCGGGCCACCTCCGGCACCCACCGGCTGCCGGCGTGCAAATTTGCACGAACCGGCAAAATATTGAGATTCAATGCATAAATACCTTCCGTTAACCACATTGAAAGGTCCCGCTCCATGCGCCCCGGTCGCACCCCGAGCGCCCGGCGCCTGCGCCGGGTTCCCCCGCGGCACGCCCGGGCGGGAAAGTTTCATTGCGGTCAACGGGATCGATTTCCTGCCTTATATCAGATAGTTGCGAAGATGTGCGCATGCGCGCACCGCCTCCCGGCGGGTCGCCTCGCGGGTTCGGGGAGGAAAGGACGGAGACCGCCTCGGCCAGGCGCCCCGCGATCGCGGCAGGCTCAGGGCCGGACGAGCCGGTAGCCCTGCCCCTTGCGCTCGACCCGGTGGAAGGCCGGGTGCAGGAAATGCCCGCCGGTGAACAGCGCCCCATCCGCGGCGAGTTCGTCGAGCAGCCGCTTGCGCGTGTCCCGCGCGGTCGGAATGTCCATGTCGAAGGCGATCGCGACCTCGGGATCGGCCGCCTGCAGCGCCGGCGCGTGGATGATGTCGCCGACATGCAGCAGCTGCGCCCCGCCCGAGGCGAGCCGCCAGCCGCTGTGGCCCGGCGTGTGTCCCGGCAGGGTGATCGGCGTGAGCCCCGGCGCGATCTCGTCCTTCGGGCCAAAGAGCTTCAGCCGGTCGCCATAGGCCGCCAGCACCGCCCGCGCGAGCTTGCCCCAGTCGCTGATCGGGTCCCCGGTGGTCTTGCTCTCGTCGCTCCAGAAGGCGTGCTCGGCCTCGGGCACATGGAGCGTCGCATTGGGAAAGACCGCCTTTCCCTCGGCGGTGATCATGCCGGCGATGTGGTCGGGATGCAGATGCGTGGCAACCAGCGTGTCGACCTCCTCGGGGGCAACGCCGGCCTCCCTCATCGCCTCGGGAAGAAAACCGCAGGTCGGCCCGAAAAGGTCGCGCGGGCCCGAATCGGTCAGGATCACGCGCCCGCCGGTGCGGATCAGCATGGCGTTGAAATTCGTCTCGATCTCGCTCCGGCCCGCCTCCCGGAGCAGTTCCCGGATATGCGCCTCGTCGGTCTCGGGAAAGTATTCGGCCGGAAAGCTGATCCCCCCGTCGGTCAGGATCGTAACTTCGGCCTCGCCGATGGTCCGTGTCGCCGTCCGGCTCATGTCGCGCTCCCTTTCGCTGTTCGAGCGGATGCTAGCCATGCTGCAAGGTGTCGGCAAGTCTCCGCCGCGCGGCCGAAGATGCCTCTTGCTGCGGCGCAGAATATATGCTGTTTTGAAAAACATGGAACAACAGGTCGCCCGGCTCTCCGCCCTCGCCCACCCGCAGCGGCTCTCGGTCTTCCGGCTGCTCATGCGCCGTTATCCCGCCCATGTCCCGGCGGGCGAGATAGGCGCAATCCTGAACATCCGCCCCTCGACGCTCAGCGGCTATCTGTCCGACCTCGCCGAGGCCGGGCTGATCGAGCAGCAGCGCCGCGGTACCTCGCTGCGCTACGCCGCCGTCCTCGACGCGGCCGAGGGGCTGACCGACTATCTCTGGCGCGACTGCTGCCGCGCCCGCACGCTGCCGCCCGCGCCGGCCCGGACGGGGCGCGTGCGCAACGTCCTCTTCCTCTGCGCGGCCAATTCCGCCCGTTCGCTGATGGCCGAGGCGATCCTGCGCGAGGTGGCCGGCCGCCGGTTCGAGGCCTTCTCGGCAGGCACATCGCCGCGCGCCGAGCCGAACCCGCAGGCCATCACCATGCTGCGCGAACTCGGCCACGAGACCGACACGCTGTATTCCAAGCCGGCGAGCGCCTTCCATGATCCCGACGCACCGCAGATGGATTTCGTCATCACCGTCTGCGACCGCGCCGCCAGCGTAGACCTCCCGGTCCTGCCCGGCGCTCCGGTGGCGGCGCACTGGCCGGTTCCCGACCCGGTCGAACTGGCCACGCCCGAAGCCTATGCCGATGCCTACCTGACGTTACGCGCGCGGATCGAGGCGCTGGCGGATCTGCCCGCCGACCTGCCGAGACCGGAGCTGCAGCGCGCGGTCGACCGCATCGCCCGTCTCCACCCCGAAACAGCCTGAGGCCCGCCATGACCCGCTACGCCATCAACGGTTTCGGCCGGATCGGCAAGCTCATGCTTCGCCCGCTCCTCGAACGCGGCGCCGAGGTCGTCTTCGTCAATGACGCCGAGGGCGACCCGGCGATGCATGCGCATCTCATGGAATTCGACTCGGTCCATGGCCGCTGGCCCGCGCGATTCGAACACGATGCCGAAAGCATCTCGATCGACGGCACCCGGATCGCGGTGACGAAGTCGCGCAAGCTCGAGGAGTTGCCGCTTGCCGGCGTCGATGTCCTGATCGACTGCACCGGCGTGCACAAGACCGCCGCCAAGCTTGCCCCCGCCTTCGCCGCCGGCGTCCGGCGCGTCGTCGTTTCGGCCCCGGTGAAGGAGTCCGAAGCGGCGAACATCGTCTGGGGCGTCAACGAGGGCATCTTCGACCCGGCACGCCACCGGATGATCAGCGCGGCGAGTTGCACCACCAACTGCGTCGCCCCGGTGGTCAAGGTCCTGCACGAGGCGATCGGCATCCGGCACGGATCGTTCACCACGATCCACGACGTCACCAACAGCCAGACGATCATCGACCGCCCGGCGAAGGACCTGCGCCGCGCGCGCTCGGCGCTTCTGAACCTGATACCGACGACCACCGGCTCGGCCACCGCGATCGTGCAGATCTACCCCGAACTCGAGGGCCGGCTGGACGGGCATGCCGTGCGGGTGCCGCTTCTGAACGCCTCGCTGACCGACTGCGTGTTCGAGCTGGAGCGGCCGACAAGTGTCGAGGAAGTCAACGCGCTGTTCCGCGCCGCGGCCGGGGGCTCGCTTGCCGGCATCCTCGGCTACGAGGACCGGCCGCTGGTCTCGACCGATTTTCGCAGCGACACCCGCTCGTCGATCATCGACGGGCCCGCAACCATGGTGGTGAACGGCACGCAGGTGAAGGTCTACGCCTGGTATGACAACGAGATGGGCTATGCCCACCGGCTCGTCGACGTGGCGCTGATGGCAGGCGCGGCGTGACCGACCGGCCGCTCGCCGCCTATGCGGCGGTGACGGCGGCCTACTGGGCTTTCATGCTCTCGGACGGCGCGCTCAGGATGCTGGTGCTCCTGCATTTCCACGTCCTGGGCTTCTCGCCCGTGCAGCTTGCCTACCTGTTCCTGCTCTACGAGCTCGCCGGGATCGTCACTAACTATTCCGCCGGCTGGATCGCCGCGCGCTACGGCCTGACGCGCACGCTCTATGCCGGGCTCGGGCTTCAGGTGGCGGCGCTTCTTGCGCTGGCGCTGCTGGACCCGGGCTGGGCGATCGGGCTTTCGGTCGCCTATGTGATGGCCGTGCAGGGCGCCTCGGGCGTGGCCAAGGATCTCGCCAAGATGTCTTCGAAAAGCGCGGTGAAGCTGCTCGCGCCGGCCGAGGGCGACGGGCTCTTCCGCTGGGTCGCGGCGCTCACGGGCTCAAAGAACGCGGTCAAGGGGATCGGTTTCCTGCTGGGCGCCGGGCTGCTGGCGACGGTGGGCTTCGTGCCGGCGGTGCTGATCATGGCCGCGGTCCTCGCGGTGATCCTCGTGGCGGTCCTGGTCGGCATGCCCGAAGGCCTGCCCGCCGGCCGCAAGGGGGTGAAGTTCACCCAGGTCTGGTCGCGCGAGCCCGACATCAACCGCCTGGCCTTCGCCCGCGTCTTCCTCTTCGGCGCCCGCGATGTCTGGTTCGTCGTCGGCATCCCGATCTACTTCTACGCCGTCCTCTCGGACGGGACGGCCGAGGGCAACCGCGCGGCCTTCTTCCTCATCGGCAGCTTCATGGCGATCTGGATCATCCTCTACGGCGCGGTGCAGGCTGCCGCCCCCCGGCTTCTGCGCGCGTCTCGCCGCCCCGCCCCCGACCTCGTCACCGGGGCGCGGCACTGGGTGTTGGCGCTCGCCGTAGTACCAGCGGTGCTGGCCGCCATCGTCTGGGCAGCCGGCGCCCCGGCGCCCTGGCTGACGGCGGTTCTCGTTGCCGGGCTTCTCGTCTTCGGCGCGCTCTTCGCCATCAACTCGGCGCTGCATTCCTGGCTGATCCTCGCCTTCGCGCAGGAAGCGCGGGTGACGATGGATGTGGGCTTCTACTACATGGCCAATGCCGCGGGCCGGTTGCTGGGCACGCTGCTCTCGGGTCTGAGCTACCAGGTCGGCGGGCTTGCGCTGTGCCTGGTGACGGCTGCGGCGATGCTCGGGCTGAGTGCTGTCGGCGCGGGGCGGTTGCGGGGGCGTGTGCCGACCGGGTGATGGGTGGCGCGGATTGGACTTGCAAAACTTCCAGCCGCAGGATACCAGCCGCGTCGGGACGGAGTGTAGCTCAGCCTGGTAGAGCACTGTCTTCGGGAGGCAGGGGCCGGAGGTTCGAATCCTCTCACTCCGACCA
>SLPP01000114.1 GCA_007131945.1 Paracoccaceae bacterium
TCCGCCTCGCGGTGATGCCCTACACCCGCTTCCCGCTCTCGTTGCGCAACGTCGAGGACCTGATCCACGACCGCGGCATCGAGATCGGCCACGAGACGGTGCGGTTCTGGTGGAACCGGTTCGGCCCGATGTTCGCCGCCGAGATCCGGCGACGGCGCGTCGAGCGGATGCGCTCCTCGCCTCAGTGGCGGTGGCACCTCGACGAGATCTTCGTCAAGATCAACGGCGAGACCCACTATCTCTGGCGGGCGGTCGATCACGAAGCCGCGCGGCGCGAGGCGTGCGTTCCGTGCCGCTCGGGCGTCGCGTCGGGGTGGTCCGGGCCCCAGATGCGCGGGGCGTCGCGCGCGATGAGTCGGCGCTGGAGGCGGTCGAGTTGCGCGAGCGCCCCCGCTGGATCGCCGCCCGTGCGCGCCATCGCGGCGGCATAGGCGCGCCGGGCCGAGGCCGGGCTCCAGGGCAGCGCGGCTGCGGAGAGCCAGCAGCGCAGTTCCGGCGGCAGCCGGTCGTAGGCGCGCATCGGGTCGCCGTCGCGCGGCTTGCGCCTCAGGCTGGTCGCGCCGAGGTTGCCCCGCCTCATGCCGCATCCTCGGGGTCGAGAACGGGATCGAGGACGAGAAGGAGGCGGGTCTCGCCCGAGCCGGCGATGGGCGGCGAGCGGTGGCGCAGCCCGGCGGGCGGGACGGTGGGCCAGAGGCTGCCGCGCAGGACGAGGACCGCGCCCATCGGCGCCGTGTCGATGACGTCCGGGTCCTGCCCGTCGGCGGCGATGCCGAACTGCGTGCCGGTGCCCCGAAAGGTGCAGAGAAGCCGCGCGGTCACCGCGTCGATGTGGAAGCGCCGGCAGGCGTCGGTGGTCACCACGTCGAGCCGCAGCTGCAGGAGCGGCGCGCGCATCACGGCGGCGAAACACTCGGCGAGGTCCGCGATGTCGGCGATCAGCCTGGCGCGTTCGGGGCCGTCCGGGGTGCCGGCGGCGTCGCAGGCCGCTTGCAGGGTCGCGGCGGCCTCCTCGGGGCGGAGCACGGTGCGCATGGCCGGCAGGCGGTCGGGCGAAAGCCGTGCCAGCCAGTCCGGCACGCCCGGCGGGGGCGGGCGGCGCCACAGCACGGCGGCGCGGCCGGGGCTGCGGATCTCGGCCAGTCCCCCGGGCGTGTCGACGACGGCGACGGCCTCGGACAGCGTCGCGGACGGGACGGCGGTCATCGGCTGCCCCAGCGCGGGAAGGGGTCGGGCAGGTCGGCCCAGGCCGCGGGGGTGAACGCGGCGGTGTCCACGAGCGCCGCGTCCAGCGCCGCGCGGATCGCCTTGCGGTCGAGGCCGGCGCCGATGAAGACGAGCTCCTGCCGGCGGTCGCCCCAGGGCTCGACCCAGTTGCGGGCGATCTCGGCCCGCGCGTCGGGGTGGCCGGGCAGCCGCTCCTCGGGCACCGCCGCCCACCACATGCCCAGCGGGCGGATCGAGGACATGGCGCCGGCAAGGCTGAACTCGGCCGCCCAATGCGGCCGCGTCGCGATCCAGAAATGCCCCTTGGCGCGGATCACCCCGGGCAACTCGCCGTTCAGCACGTCATGCACCCGTGCCGGGTGGAAGGGCGCGCGGGCGCGGTAGACGAATGACTCGATGCCGTATTCCTCGGTCTCAGGCGTGTGGTTCGCGAAACCGTAAAGTTCCTTCGCCCACGTCGGGTGCTCATGGGCGCGGTCGAAGTCGAACCGCCCGGTGTTCAGGATCGCCCCCGCGGGCACATCGGCGTGGGTTGTCTCCAGGATCCGCGCGTCGGCGTTGAGCGCGCGGACGATCTTGCGCGCCGCGTCCACCCGCTCGGGGCCGGCATCGGCGCATTTGTTCACGATCACCACATCGGCGAACTCGATCTGCTCGGTCAGCAGGGTCACCAGGCTGCGCTCGTCCGCCTCGCCCAGGCTCTCGCCCCGGTCGCGCAGGAAGTCGTGGCTGGAGAAGTCCTTGAGCAGGTTCACCGCATCCACCACCGTGACCATGGTGTCGAGGCGGGCGACGTCGGCGAGGCTCTCGCCCTCCTCGTCGCGGAAATCGAAGGTGGCGGCGACGGGCAGGGGTTCCGAGATGCCGGTCGATTCGATCAGCAGATAGTCGAAGCGGCCCTCGCCGGCGAGGCGGCGGACCTCGCGCAGCAGGTCGTCGCGCAGCGTGCAGCAGATGCAGCCGTTGGTCATCTCGACGAGCTTCTCGTCGGCGCGCGACAGCTCCGTGCCCTCGCGCACCAGATCGGCGTCGATGTTTACCTCCGACATGTCGTTGACGATGACCGCCACGCGGCGGCCCTCGCGGTTGTTCAGCACGCGGTTCAGGAGCGTGGTCTTGCCGGCACCGAGAAAGCCGGAAAGCACGGTGACGGGAAGGCGGCGGTCCTGGACGGTCATCTGGATCTCATGGCTTGCAGGGGATGAGGGCTGCCGGGCAGGGGCATGGCTCAGGGCGGCGTGTCGTCGAGGTTGTGAAAAACGACGCGGCCCTCCGGGTCGCCGGGCGCGCCAGCCTCCTGGCGCAGGAAGGCGAGGCTGTCCTCCAGGAGTGCGGGGTCCAGGTCGCGGCCGATCAGCACGAAGCGGCTGGTGCGGTCGCCCCGGGGCCAGTGCGGCAGCGGCACCGGCGGGTGGAAGACGTGCTGCACCCCGTGGACGGCGAAGGGGTGTGGCTCGTCGGTGGTGTGCACGATGGCCTTGAAGCGCAGGATGTTCGGCCCGTTCAGCCAGACGAGCGTTTCCAGCCAGAGGCCGAACATCTCCGACGAGACGGGCTCCTCCAGCGTCGCCGCCAACGCCGTGACCCGGTCGTCGTGACGCGCCACCGGGGCGGGCAGGTCGCGGGCCTTCGGCTGCGGTCGCAACAGCCCCGAGAGGCTGTCGGGCAACCCGGCCCGTGCTTCGGCCGAGACCGCGAGATTGGTGGAAAGCCCCGGCACCGCGCCCGGCCGCAATGCGGCCGCAGCCGCAAGCCCCGCCCAGTCATGGCTCTGCGCCGGGGTCAAGTCGCCGCGCAGCGCGCCGAGGCCGAACAGCGCGCCCGCCGGCACCCGGCCATGGTCGGCCCGGAGCCGCCGCGCGGCGGGATTGAGCCGCGACAGCCGCGCCTCGAGCGCCGCCAGCGCCTGCGGCGCGACGAGGTCGGTCTTGGCAAGGACGAGCAGATCCGCCCCCGCCACCTGCCCCACGGCCTCGAAACCCGCGTCCAGCGTGCGCATCCCCGTGGCCGCGCAGACCACCGTCACCACGCCGTCGAGCAGGAACCGCCCCGCCACGTTCCGGTCCAGCACCAGCGTGTGCTGGATCGGCGCGGGGTCGGCGAGGCCCGTGGTCTCGATCACCACCCGGTCGAAGGCGAGCTGCCCGTCCGCCCGCCGCCGGGAGAGGTCGCTCAGCGTCGCCACCAGATCGCCGCGCACCGAGCAGCACAGGCAGCCGGACTGCATCAGCACCATCTCCTCGGTCGTCTCCGACACGAGGTCATGGTCGAGCCCGATCTCGCCGAACTCGTTGACGATCACCGCCACCCGGCCGGCCTCCGCCGCTTCCAGCAGGCGGTTCAGAACGGTCGTCTTGCCCGCGCCCAGATAGCCGGTGACGAGCGTCACCGGTATCCGCGGATCGGGTAGGCGCGGCGCGGCGGCGGGGCTCGGATCTTGCATCGGCAGGTCTCGCGGGTTGGGCGCGAGAATAGTTATGCTATAACATTGCGCACTGCAACCGGGGACGCTGTGCCCGCCGGATCCTTCCCTCCCGCTCGTTGCCGCTGATCGGCACCGCCGCCAGCGCCAACGCGACCAACCGGGGCACCGTCCGGAACAGCCCCGGAACCGCTCCCGGAGACGCCGCCCGCCGCCGGGCCGGCCTCCGACTGACGGCGGCGCAGACCCTCCTGCCACCAGGCCCGGCCGATCCGTTCGGCTGCACTCGCGGCCATGTGCCGCCCGTGCGTGCCCGGGGGCTCAGGCGGAAGCCGCATGACCCGGGCCGAGGCGGGCCGACGGCATCGCCCCCGGCTTCCATCGCGATCCTCAGCGACGGCGCGGGCATTGACAGCGCGCGCCCGCCGGCGCAGGAGCGGCACGACAGGCGGAGACCGCGCAATGACCCAGACCCACACCCTTTCCGTCCCCGACATGAGCTGCGGCCATTGCCGCGCCGGCATCGAGGCGGCGCTCGCCCGGCTCGGCGCCACGGCGCATTTCGACATGGCCGCGCGCCGCGTCACCGTCGAGGGCCTCGCCCCCGACGCCGCCATCGCCGCGCTCGACCGGATCGGCTTCCCGGCCCAGCCCGCCGACTGAGCCTCAACCCGGCGGCGGCGCCGTCCCGGTCCCGCCGATCACCGGCGGGCGCAGCTCGCGCAGGAGCTTGCGCGTCATCGCGCGCTCGAAATCGCGGTAGTCCTCGGCGCTCTCGACGAAGGCGCCCGGCCCGTGCAGCACGTGGTCGCGGAACCAGGCCGAGAGCCGTCCGCCCTCTTCCTCGATCGTGCCGTGGTCGAAGGGCAGATCGCCCGAGACGGCGAGCGCGTTGATCGTCACCCCGTCGAGGAGCGCCGCGCGCAGCGGCCCCGGCTCGGGTCCGTCATTGTTGATCCCGTCGCCGGCCAGATCCACGGTCTGCGCGTCGCAGCCGGGCGCGCGGTCCAGAAGCACCCGCGCCGCCTGCAGCGCAGCACCGACCGCCGTGCGCCCGCCCCAGGGCCCCTGCGGATCGCCCCCCGGCCGGGCGAAGCCGGCGATGCGCCCGGCCAGCCGCTCCAGCACCGCCGCGTCTTTGACCAGCACCCAGTCCGCCACCATCGCCTGCTCGCGCGCGCCGGCCCAGACGAAGGCCGCCACGGCGACCGGCGCGCCCTCCAGGAACGCCGCCTGGACCTCGGGCGCCCGCATCGCCGCCGCCGTGCCCTGCATCATCAGCGCGTATTCGCGGCTGTCGACCGAGGCCGAGACATCCATGCCGAGGACCAGCGCCAGCCGGCACCCGGCCGCCGCCGCCCCCACCCAGGCCCAGGCCAGCGCGAGGGCGAGGACCAGCGCCGGCGCCCCTACCAATGCCCGGTATTGCCCATCGACGCCCAGGGCTCCTCGGGCGGCTTCGCGCCCCCCTTCTGCAGAAGCTCGATCGAGACGTTGTCGGGCGAACGGACAAACGCCATCCGCCCGTCGCGTGGAGGGCGGTTGATCACCACCCCCGCCGCCTGCAGCTCGGCGCATTTGCCGTAGATGTCCTCGACCTCGTAGGCGAGATGCCCGAAATGCCGGCTGTCCGAGGGCAGCCCCTCGTCCCCGTCCCAGTTATACGTCAGCTCGACCGGGCATTCCGGCTGGCCGGGCGGGGCCATGAAGACCAGCGTGAACCGCCCCTCCTCGCTCTCGTGGCGCCGCACCTCCTCCAGGCCCAGCAGCCGGTAGAAATCCATCGACTTCTCCAGGTCCTTCACCCGCACCATCGTGTGTAGATATCGCATCTTGCGTCTCCCGTGTTATACAGCCCAAGATAGCGTGTGACCGCCCAGCCGCAACCAGGGGTTTGCCCATGCACCTGACCGCCGACCAACAGGCCGAGATCGACGCCGCGCGCGCCCGGCCGAAGCCCACCCTGCGCGCCGTCTCCGA
>SLPP01000211.1 GCA_007131945.1 Paracoccaceae bacterium
ACCGTTGCCGTGATCATGCTTGTCCTGTTGATCGCGTTCTCGATCGGGTTCGTGATCGAAACGTCTTTTTCGGAAGCACCACTGTTTCAAGCGATCGCATACCTCGCCGCGGGCGGTGCGCTTTGCTGCGGTGCGCTGGCGCAGGTGCTGTCCCACTACGGTTACGTATCTCGGCTCGAAGCGCTCGACGGCCATCCGACTCCAGCCGAACGAGCAACCGCGCGCAGGATCCGCATCGGCGCGCTGATCCCGACCTATCGCGAGGCGCCGGAACTCGTCTATCGCGCGATGCTCAGCGTCGCCTTGCAGCGCACGGAACACAAGTGGCTGCGCCTGTTGATCGACGATCCGCCCGATCCGAAAACGGATGAGAATGCCCGGTTGCTCGATGCCGCCCGCGCCCTGCCCCGGCGTGTCGACGAATTCCTTGCGCCGCTCGAACGCATTGTGCGGCAGGCGGAAAACAGCGCGATGCGGGACCGATCCCAAGCTCCATTGGCGCTTGCGCGAGCCCATCGGCGGCTTGCCTTCCGCTTCGCCCGCCTGGCGCGTGACTGGCCCGACGCCAGCGCCGATGATCGCTTTTTCCGCTGCCGCGTCCTTGCCGATCTTGCCTTTCTTCACGCCGGCGACGCGATGAACGTTCCCGCTGATGCCGAGACGGCGCTGGCGGAACTCGTTGGGTTGAGTGCGCGTTTCCGCTCCGATGTCGGCGCCTTCGAGCGCAAGACCTTCGCCAACATGAGCCATGCGGCGAACAAGGCGATGAACCTGAACACCGGGCTCCACCTGATCGGAAAGCATGTTGCCGCGGTGGATGTCCATGGCGAACGCCGGCTGTTCGAGGACGCGTGGGGCGACATCCTGTTTCCGCCCTGCGATTTCGTCATGACGCTCGATGCCGACAGCCTCGTTGCGCCGTCCTACGCCGAGACCCTTCTCGCTATCGCGACGGCCGAGGATGCCGGCGATGTCGCGGTGGTGCAGACACCCTACGCGACCCTATCCGAACCCGAAACGAAGCTCGAACGCGCCGCCGGCGCGACGACCGATGTCCAGCGGATCATCCATCTGGGCCTTCACCATTTCGGTGCGGCGTTCTGGATCGGGGCGAATGCGGTTCTGCGCGTCGCGGCCCTGCGCGAGATCGCGGTCGATGACGAAGAGCATGGCCACCCGATCCGCCGCTACATACGGGATCGGACTCCGATCGAAGACGCCGAGAGCACGATCGATCTCGCGATGAAGGGCTGGCGGGTGCACAACCACGATGCCGAGATTGCCTGGTCGGCGACGCCGGCCGATTTCGGCGCGCTCGTGATCCAGCGGCGGCGGTGGGCCTGCGGCGGGCTGATCGTGCTGCCCAAGGCCATTCGCGCGGCCGCGGCGGCCCCCGGCTCGCGGTGGGCAGGCGCCCTCCAACTCCTGCTCCGCAGTCACTACCTGGGCTCGCTGACATGGGTTCCGCTGGCCTTGCTGATCGTGCTCCTGGCGCCGTTCGATGCCTCGCTTGCCGGTGTGTTCCTTCCCCTCGTCGCCGTTCCCTACTTCGTCACCTACGGGCTGGACCTCATCCTGTCGCGCCGGTCGGTGGGCGAACTCGTGCAGGTTTACGGCCTCAACCTGCTCCTGATACCTGTCAACCTCGCCGGCGCATGGGCCTCGATTCGACAGGCGGTCACCGGACGCAAGGTGCCGTTTGCGCGGACGCCCAAGGTTCCGAACCGGACAGCCGCTCCCGTCCGGATTCTTCTCGCCATCTGGGGCGGTGCCTGTCTTGTGCTACTCAGCGCCGCTTGCGACGCTTGGCTGGGCAACGAGAATCGTGCCCTCTTTGCAGCCGTCAACGGCGCGGCGTTGCTCGCCGCAACGCTTGCCTTTGTCGGAGCGCGGGCAAGCCGGCAGGACATCCAGGCCGGGTTCGAAAGTTATCGTGGGCGGTTCCTGCATGCGCCATTACAGGCGAGGCGGGACCGTAACGCCGAAGACGACCCCCTCGCGACAGAGAAGCAGAAAGCAGGATTGAGAACGTCCCGTGCAGGAGCGGCATGCCCACAGGCGACCTGAACGCCCGTGGCATGCGTCCGAGAACACAACCGTAGGCATCGCGAAGCATCCAGCGATCCCCCCTCGCGCCGGAGCGCGACGGGGTCGCTCAACATCGCCTGTGCGACCGCGACCAGCGGCAGATGGTTGGTACTATCGTCGGCACCCATGCCTTCCGCATTTATGACGCCGAAATGGGTCTGCGCCTGCCTCTCGACGCACTGGCGCAGACTGACGACTGGCACCCGGTGCAGGGTTTTCGGACGCGACCGTCGCAACGGGCGCTCCACCGTCGCCGGGCCCTCGGCCCGGCGACGTAAGAAAGATGCAAAACGCGCGCCCGTCGAGGCGCGCGTTTCTCATTTGAGCCAATCCGGAGCCAGTTCAGGCAGCGGAGGCCTGCAGGCCCAGTTGCCGGCCAAGTTCCATCAGGTCGGCGAAATGCTTGTTCGCGCTGTCCTGCTCGGGTCCGGTCGCGGCGTCGCGCGCGGACCGCGCCTCGGTTACCAGCGCGTCGAACGCGTCCTGTTTAAGCTCCTCGGCCAGCAGGCTGCGCTCGGCGAGAAGCGAGACCCGCTCGCCGGTCACCTCGGCAAAGCCGCCGGTGACAACATAGCGCATCTCGCCCTTCTCGGTCGCGGCGATGACGATGCCGGGCCTGAGCGTCGAGATGAAGGGCACATGCCCCGGCATTGCGGTGAAATCACCCTCGGCACCGGGGATCTGGACCTCGGTCGCGGGGACCGAGGCCAGCATCTTCTCCGGCGAGACGAGGTCGAACTGCAAGGTATCGGCCATGGCGCTCCCCTCAGGCGGCGGCGGCGAGCCGCTGCGCCTTCGCGATTACCTCGTCGATGTCGCCGACCATGTAGAAGGCGGCCTCGGGCAGGTGGTCGTATTCGCCCTCGACCACGGCCTTGAACGACGCGATCGTCTTCTCGATCGGCACCTGCACGCCGTCGGTGCCGGTGAAGACCTTGGCGACGTCGAAGGGCTGACTGAGGAAGCGCTGGATCTTGCGTGCGCGGGCCACGGTCAGCTTGTCCTCCTCGCTGAGTTCATCCATGCCGAGAATGGCGATGATGTCCTGCAGCGACTTGTAGCGCTGCAGGATCCCCTGCACTGCGCGCGCGACGTCGTAGTGTTCCTGACCCACGACCTGCGGGTCGAGGATCCGCGAGGTCGAATCGAGCGGGTCCACGGCCGGGTAGATGCCGAGCTCCGAGATCGCGCGGCTGAGAACGGTCGTCGCGTCAAGATGTGCGAACGAGGTCGCGGGCGCGGGGTCGGTGAGGTCGTCGGCCGGCACGTAGATCGCCTGGACGCTCGTGATCGATCCCGCCTTGGTCGAGGTGATCCGCTCCTGCAGCGCGCCCATGTCGGTCGCCAGCGTCGGCTGGTAGCCCACGGCCGAGGGGATGCGGCCGAGAAGCGCCGACACTTCCGAGCCGGCCTGGGTGAAACGGAAGATGTTGTCGACGAAGAAGAGAACGTCGGTCCCCGACTGGTCGCGGAACTGCTCGGCCAGCGTCAGGCCGGTGAGGCCGACGCGCGCGCGCGCTCCCGGCGGTTCGTTCATCTGGCCGAAGACCAGCGCCACCTTCGACTTCTCGAGATCCTCGATGTCGATAACGCCGGATTCGATGAATTCGTGGTAGAGGTCGTTGCCCTCGCGCGTCCGCTCGCCCACCCCGGCGAAGACCGAGTAGCCCGAATGCACCTTGGCGATGTTGTTGATCAATTCCTGGATGAGCACCGTCTTGCCCACCCCGGCGCCGCCGAAGAGGCCGATCTTGCCGCCCTTGGAATAGGGCGCCAGCAGGTCGATGACCTTGATGCCGGTGACGAGGATCGAGCTTTCGGTCGACTGCGCGTCGAAACTGGGCGCGGGCTGGTGGATGGCGCGCCGTTCGGAGGTGCCGACCGGGCCCTTCTCGTCGATGGGTTCGCCGACGACGTTGAGGATGCGCCCTAGCGTCGCGTCGCCGACAGGCACCTCGATCGGCGTGCCGGTGTCGGCGACCGGCTGGCCGCGCACCAGGCCTTCGGTCGCGTCCATGGCGATGCAGCGCACCGTGTTCTCGCCCAGGTGCTGGGCCACCTCGAGAACGAGCCGCTTGCCGTTGTTGTCGGTCTCCAGCGCGTTGAGGATCGCGGGCAGGTCCCCCTCGAACTGCACGTCGACGACGGCGCCGATCACCTGGGTGACCTTGCCGGTGGCTTTGCTGTCGGCCATGTTCTTTCTCTCCAGTTTCTCAGAGCGCCTCGGCGCCCGAAATGATCTCGATCAGTTCCTTGGTGATCGCGGCCTGACGCGAGCGGTTGTACTCGATGGTCAGCCGGTCGATCATGTCGCCGGCGTTGCGCGTGGCGTTGTCCATCGCGCTCATCCGCGCGCCCTGTTCCGAGGCGCCGTTCTCGAGCAGCGCGGCGAAGATCTGCGTTGCCACCGAACGCGGCAGCAGGTCCTCGAGGATCGCCTCCTCGGAGGGCTCGTATTCGTAGAGTGTCGTTGCCTCGGCCTCTTCCGGGACCGGGGCAGGGACGATCTGCTGCGCCGTCGGGATCTGCGCGATCACCGACTGGAAGCGGTTGAAGAAGATCGTCGCGACGTCGAATTCCTCGGCTTCGAACCGCTTGAGCACGTCCTGCGCGATGGCGCGGGCGTTCTCGTAGCCGACGCGGCGTACATCCGAGAGATCGACATGCGCGATCAGGTGGTCGTTCAGGTCGCGGCGCAGCTGCTCGCGCCCCTTCTTGCCGACGGTGATGATCTTGACGGTCTTGCCCTTCGATTTCTGCGTCGCCGCGTGCTGGCGGGCGAGCTTGACGATCGACGAGTTGAAGCCGCCGCAGAGACCGCGCTCGGCGGTCATCACGACCAGCAGATGCACCTCTTCCTTGCCCGTGCCCGACAGAAGCTTCGGCGCCGTGTCCGAGCCCTTGACCGAGGCGGCGAGGCCGTTGACCACCGCCTCCATCCGCTTGGCATAGGGGCGCGCGTTCTCGGCTGCCTCCTGCGCGCGGCGCAGCTTGGCCGCGGCGACCATCTGCATCGCCTTGGTGATCTTCCGGGTCGACTTGACCGACTCGATCCGGTTCTTCAGGTCCTTGAGGCTTGGCATCGCCTTCTCCTTAAGTCCCGGTTCAGGTGAAGTCCTTGGCGAACTCGTCGAGCGCGGCCTTGATCTTGTCCTGTAGCTCGCCCTTCACGGCGCGGTCGTTCTGGGTGATGTCGTCGAGAAGCGCCTGATGCTTGCCGCGCAGATGCGCGAGCAGCCCCTTCTCGAACCGGCCGACATCGCCGACGGGCAGCTTGTCCAGGTAACCCTGGGTGCCGGCGAAGATGACGCAGACGATCTCGGCATTGGTCAGCGGCGAATACTGCGGCTGCTTCATCACTTCGGTCAGGCGCGCGCCGCGGTTCAGCAGTCGCTGGGTGGCGGCGTCGAGGTCCGAGCCGAACTGCGCGAAGGCCGCCATCTCGCGATACTGGGCGAGTTCCAGCTTGACTGGACCCGCGACCGACTTCATCGCCTTGGTCTGCGCCGAGGAGCCGACGCGGCTGACCGAGAGGCCGGTGTTCACCGCCGGACGGATGCCCTGGTAGAAGAGTTCGGTCTCGAGGAAGATCTGCCCGTCGGTGATCGAGATCACGTTGGTCGGGATATAGGCCGAGACGTCGCCGGCCTGCGTCTCGATGATCGGCAGCGCGGTCAGCGAGCCCGCACCGAAATCCTCGTTCAGCTTGGCCGCGCGCTCCAGAAGCCGCGAGTGCAGGTAGAAGACGTCGCCCGGATAGGCCTCGCGGCCCGGCGGGCGGCGCAGCAAGAGCGACATCTGGCGATAGGCCACGGCTTGCTTCGACAGGTCATCATAGATGATCAGCGCGTGCCGGCCGTTGTCGCGGAAATACTCCGCCATCGCGGTCGCGGCATAGGGGGCGAGGAATTGCATCGGCGCGGGGTCCGAGGCGGTGGCGGCAACGACCACGGTGTAGTCGATCGCGCCCGATTCCTCGAGCTTCTTGACAAGTTGCGCGACGGTCGAGCGCTTTTGTCCGACAGCGCAGTAGACGCAGTAGAGCTTCTTCGATTCGTCGTCGCCGGCGGCCTCGTTATAGGCCTTCTGATTGAGGATCGTGTCGAGTGCGACGGCGGTCTTGCCGGTCTGCCGGTCGCCGATGATGAGCTCGCGCTGGCCGCGGCCGATCGGGATCATCGAGTCGACGGCCTTGAGCCCGGTCGCCATCGGCTCATGCACCGACTTGCGCGGGATGATGCCCGGCGCCTTGACATCGGCGATGCGGCGCTCGCTGGCCTTGATGTCGCCCTTGCCGTCGATCGCGTTGCCGAGGCCATCGACCACGCGCCCCAGCAGCTCATCGCCCGCCGGCACGTCCACGATCGACTTGGTGCGCTTGACCGTGTCGCCTTCCTTGATCGAGCGGTCGTCGCCGAAGATCACGATGCCGACATTGTCGGTCTCGAGGTTGAGAGCCATACCGCGGATGCCGCCGGGAAACTCCACCATCTCGCCGGCCTGGACATTGTCGAGGCCGTGGACGCGGGCGATCCCGTCGCCGACCGAGAGTACCTGGCCAACCTCGGCGACCTCGACCTCCTGGCCGAAGTTCTTGATCTGCTCCTTAAGGATCGCAGAGATCTCAGCTGCTTGGATACCCATTTATCCGACCTCTTTCATGCTGTTCTGGAGGGCCGCGAGCTTGGAGCGGATCGATGTGTCGACCATCTTCGAGCCCACTTTGACGACAAGGCCGCCGATGAGCGACTCATCGACGGCGACATTCAGCTTCACCTTCTTGCCGAAACGCTCCTTCAGCGTCGCGGCCAGCGCATCGGCCTGCGCCTTGGTCAGTACCGTGGCCGAAGTCACCTCGGCCGAAACCTCGCCCTTCTCCTCGGCGATCATCCGGCGCAGGATCGACAGAAGCTGCGGCACGGCGAAAAGCCGGCGGTTCTGTGCCATCAGGCCGAGCGCACCGGTCATCGTCTGCGACAGCTTCATCTTCTGCGCAAGGGCGGTGATGGCACGGCCCTGTTCCTCACGCGGGAGGAGCGGCGAAGTCATCATGCGGCGCAGATCGTCGCTCTCGGCGAGGGCGGCATCCAGCGCATCGACATCCGCCTCGAGCGCCTTGAGCGCGTTTTCCTCGCGGGCGAGATCGAACACGGCGGTGGCATAGCGCTGGGCGATACCGGACGAAATCGAAGCTGATTCGGACACGTCCATCCTTCCGATGTCTGGTCGCCCTTCGGCCACGCGCCTGGCCCGGGCAGCAGGGTGCGGACGTCGGCGCGGCACCCGAAATCGGCGCTTCCCTAGCAGAGCAATCACAGCCCCGCAACCATCAAGGCGGCGTGAGCACCGCCCGCGGGCGCTGTTAGCGACGAAGCTCGCACCGGCGCGGGGACGCGGCGGCATGTCGCGGGCAGCCTGTTCGCGCGGAACCGATGCCGCGGCGCGGCAAGGGACGGCGGGCACTCAGTCCGGAAGCGCCATCGAATGCCACCAGATTCGCGCCGCGCGGCAGAGCCCGCCTGGGGCGAATTGCGCCGTCAGCACCCCGTCCAGCACCAGCCGCGGCAGCGGATCGCCCGGCTTGCGATCGGGCAGTCCGGTCCCGGTCGAAGCCGCCCAGATCCGGAACAGCTCCTCCGACGCCACCTGGTAGGTGACGT
The DNA here is from genome assembly GCA_007131945.1 of Paracoccaceae bacterium. Lineage (GTDB taxonomy): Bacteria > Pseudomonadota > Alphaproteobacteria > Rhodobacterales > Rhodobacteraceae > Pararhodobacter. The sequence continues at coordinate 7,749 of SLPP01000211.1, forward strand.
GCCAGTGCGCGATCCCGCCATCCGTCGTTTCGGCCAGCACCGCGTAGTCGAGCGCGATGTCGCGCTGCAGCTCGATCCGCGCCCAGTAGTCGGCGAGCGCCGCGTGCCCGCGCTGCACCTGGAAGGGGGTGTTGTGATACTCCCCGTCGGGCGTGAAGAGGGCCGCGAAGCCGGCCTTGTCCCGCCCCTCCCAGACGCGCTTGTAGGCGGCCATGAAGTGATGGATGCTCATTGCCGTCGTTCCTCTCCGTCGTTGCGCGCCGGAACCAACCGCGCCGGGCCCGGTCAGGCCCCGGCCGGCAGTCCGTGGCTGCGGTCGTAGCCGTTGGGCGGCGGGCTTTCCCAGCCGTCGAGCGCGCCGGGCGCGGGCGCGAGAACCTCGACCCGCAGCGGGTGGCACCGGGCCGCATCCGAGGAATGCTCGGCCCCGCAATCGCCGCCGGGGCAGGCCGAGAGCACGCCCAGGAGGTCAATCTCGGCGAAGAACGCGATGAAGTCGCCCTTTCGCGCCGGGCTCGCCTTCATGAAGTACTGACCGGTATCGGCGGTGAAGCCCGTGCACATGAAGACGTTGAGCACGTCATGGACCAGCGCCTCGGCCCGGTCGCGGGCGAACCCCTCGGCGACCAGCGCGCGGGTCAGGTTCGAGTGGCAGCAATGGTGATAATTTGCCCCTCCCGAGAGCAGGTGGTGCGTGTAGGGATCGCAGCGCGTGCCGATCACGTCGTGGACACGCCCGCCGAAGGCATCGGTCCCGTACCAGTCGAGGCTGTCCTCGACGATCGTCGCCATGGGGCGCAGCCAGGGAAAGCCCGACCACATCCGCGCGCCCACCGAAAGATGCGTGCCATGCAGCGCGCGCGTCTTTCCGGAATAGAACCGTTCGTCGGGATTCTCGGCATTGAAGAGGTTCAGGTCGCCCACCTGGGCCCCTTCCGGGCACGAGATGCGGAAGAAGTGGCCCGCCGGGGCGCGGAAGGCGGCGGCCTCGCGCGGCGGCACGGTCACCTCGGCGACCGGCCGGGCCCCGGCGCGTGCGCGGGCGTAGTGCGCAAGATCCGGCCGGGGCAGGGCGTCGGTCGGGTAGCAGATCACCGGCGCGACGGCGCGACGGTCCTCGGCATCCTCGGGCGGGCGGGTCATCGGCGCCTCGTCGCTGGCTCTCGGAGGCGGTCAGAAGACGGCCGCGCGCCCCGGCTGTCAAGCCGGGCGTGACACCGTGGCGCGAGTGGTTTAACCGTTTCTCAACGGTAGCGGGTATCTGTGGAGAGTTGCGTCTTGGCCATCCCTGTCGAAGCGAACGCATGCAGGCGATCCAGAACCTGAGCCCGCTGCCACCGAACGACGCGGTCGGAGTCTATCCGATCGTGGTCGAGGCGCTGGGTCGGCTGTTGCGGGCCGAGCCGCAGGCGCTCGACGGCGCGATCGAGCAGGTGCTGGCGCAGATCGGCAGCCTGGCCGGGGCCTGCCGGGCCTATCTCTTCCTCCAGGACGGGCGCGTTTGGTCGAACACGCATGAATGGTGCGCTCCCGGCGTCGAGCCGGTCAAGGACATGATGCAGGATGTTCCGCTGGAGGAGTCCGCGCCGATCCCGGAGATCATGAGCAGTGGCCGCGTGCTGCAGATCGACTCGGTCGCGGCGCTGCCCGACGGACCGCTGCGCCGGCTGCTCGAGCGGCAGAGCATCCGCTCGCTGCTGGTCGTGCCGCTCTCGCGCGACGGCGCCTTCAAGGGCATCGTCGGGTTCGACCGGGTGCACTGCGAACGACCGTTCAGCCCCGACGATGTCTGGGTGTTGCGCACGCTGTCCGACGGGCTGCTGTCGGCGATCGCCCGCCAGCGCGCCGAGGCGGCGCTTGCCGAGGCGCGCGACGCGCAGGCCGAAACGCTCGACCGGCTGCGCGCCACGCTTGCGGCGATGCCCGAGGTCGTGCTCGAGATCGACGAGCAGGGGCGCTGCATCGACTACCACGTCTCGCGCCCCGATCTCCTCACCGAATCGCCCGAGACGCTGCTTGGCAAGACGCTGGAGGAAACCCTGCCGCCCGACGTGGCCGCGCTGCAGCGCCGCGCCATGGAGGAGGCGCGAGCGAACGGGATCGCGACGGCGCCGGTCTACCGGCTTCGCACCGGCGGCGCTCTGCGGGCCTTCCAGCTGACCGTCGCGCGGCGGCAGCGCGCCGGGCGCAGCGGTGCCGGCTTCGTCTTCCGCATCCGCGACGTGACCGAGGAAGCGGCGCGGGCCGAGGAAAACCTGATGCTGGGCGAGGTCGTCCGCCGGATGCAGAGCGCAGCGGCCGTCAGCGATGTCGATCTGCGCCCGCGCTGGATCAACCCGGCGCTTCAGGCCCGGCTCGGCATGAGCCTCGAGGAGCTGCGCGAGACCACGCTGCGGGAATTCCTGCTGTCGGGTGATTTCGACCCGGCAGAGAGGCAACGCATTCTCGACGCCCTCGATCGCCGCGAGCCGATCCGCGTCGAGATCGAGCGCCGGCATCCGGCCGACGGCGCCTACTGGGTCGATGCCGATTTTCAGCCACTGTTCACGGCCGAGGGCGAGTTCGAGGGTTACCTGGTGCTGTCGATCGACATCACCGAACGCAAGCGCAAGGATGCCGAGGTTGCGCGCCTGGGGCATGCGGCGGCGGCGGCGCATGCGCGCCTCGACCAGGCGATCGAGGCGCTGCAGGACGGTTTCGTTCTCTTCGATGACCAGGACCGGCTGATCCTGTGCAACTCGAAGTACCGCGAACTCAATGCCGGAATCGCCGACATCCTCGAGCCGGGCGTGACGCTGAGCGAGATCATCAAGACCGGCTACGCGCGCGGGATCTACGACTGCCCGGAAGAGGAGCTGGAAGATCAGCGCCAGCGCATGCTCGACACGCTGAAGCTCGATTCGGTCGAGTTCGAACTGGCCTATCGCAACGGCCGGATCATCCGGCTCTATGCCAAGCGGCTTGCCGATGGCGGCCATGTCGGACTGCGCATCGACGTCACCGCCATCCGCGAGGCCGAACGCCGGCTGAGCGCGATCATCGAGGGCGCGCGGCTGGGCACGACCGAGCTCGACCTCGAGACCTACATCGAGACCGTCAACAGCGGTTGGGCCGAGATGCTGGGATTCGCACCCGGCGAGCTGACCGAGTTGAGCCAGGAGCTTTGGGACAGCCTCGTCCATCCCGAGGACCGCGACCGGGTGATGAACGCGGTCCACCGGGTCGAGAGCGGGCAGAGCGAGAGTTACGAGGCCGAATTCCGCCTGCGCCATCGCGATGGCCACTGGGTGCATGTCCTCGAACGCGGCCGGCTCAGCCGGTGCGATGCCGAGGGCCGGCCGCAGCGGATCAGCGGCGTGACGATCGACCTGACCGAACAGCGCACGGCGGAGGAAAGGCTGCACCGCATCCTGACCGCCACCTCGGTCGGCGTTTGGGAACTCGACAACCGCAGCGGCGAGGTGGCCATCGACGATCAGTACGCGGCGATCCTTGGCCGCACGCGCGCCGAGCTGGAGCCAATGACGCATGCCCGGTTCGAGGCGATGGTCCATCCCGAGGATCTGCCGAAGCTGCATGAAAATGTCGCGGCGCACTACGGTTCGGGCAAGCGGGCGGTCTCGCACGAGTTCCGCATGCGCCACCGCGAGGGGCACTGGGTCTGGGTCCTGTCCAAGGCGCAGGTCACCGACTGGGCGGCGCCGGGCAGGCCGGCGCGGGAAAGCGGCGTGCTGCTGGACATCACCGAGCACAAGTTGCGCGAATTCGCGCTCGCCCAGGCCAAGGAGGCGCTGGAACAGGCGCTGGCCGCGCGGCAGGAGGCCGAGCAGCGCTTCGCTGATATCGCCGCGGTCAGCGACAACTGGTTCTGGGAGCAGGATGCCGAGTTGCGCTTCACCTATGTCTCGAGCGGGTTCGAACGCGCGACCGGGATCCGGCCGTCGTCGATTCTCGGCCGGACACGGCACGAGGTGAATGCGCGTGCCGAGGCGCGGATGAGCGCGGACTGGGACGATCTTGCCCGCCGGATCGCCGCGCGCGAGGCCTATACCGACTTCGTCTACCGGGTTGCCGACGACGGCGCGGGCCGGCCGATCTGGATCCGGGTGAGCGGCGCGCCCTATTTCGCGCCCGATGGTACCTTTCTCGGCTATCGCGGCGTCGGCTCGAACGTCACGGCGCTGATCGCGGCGACCGAACGGGCCGAGGCGGCGAACCGCGCCAAGTCGCGCTTCCTTGCCAACATGAGCCACGAGTTGCGCACGCCGCTGACCGGCGTTCTGGGCATGGCCGAGTTGCTCGGCGATACCGGTATCGATGCCGAGCAGCGGCGGATGATCGACACGATCCGAGAATCGGGCGAGGGGCTGCTCGCGATCCTCAACGACATCCTCGACCTGGCCAAGATCGAGGCGGGCAAGCTGGAACTTGAAAGCGACCCTTTCGAACCCGCCGATCTGGCGCGGCGCGTTCGCGCGCTCTATGGCACACATGCCGAGGCGCGGGGGCTGGAGCTGGAGGTCTCGACCTGCGCGGAAAGCGGGACGATGCGGATGGGCGACCGCAACCGGATCCTCCAGATCCTGAACAACCTGATCGGCAACGCGCTGAAATTCACCGAGGTCGGTGGGGTGACGGTGGATTTCGCCATCCGGCCGGGCGACATCCTGCAGATCGGCGTCAGCGACACCGGCATCGGCATGACCGCGGCACAGACGGCGCGGGTCTTCGACGAGTTCGAACAGGCCGAGGGCTCGACCGCGCGGCGCTTCGGCGGCACCGGGCTGGGGCTGTCGATCACCCGGCGGCTGGTGCAGCTGATGGCCGGCGACATCGCGCTCGAAAGCGTCCCGGGGCGTGGCACGACGGTGAGCGTGCGCATCCCCGCGCCGCCGGCTGCGGTGCGGCATGCGCCACGGCGGGCGGCGACGGCCGAGCTCGCGGGGCTGCGGGTGCTGGTCGCCGACGACAACCTGACCAACCGCCGGATCCTCGACGGGATGCTGCGCGGTCTCGGTCTGACCGTGACCCTGGCCGAGGACGGCCGCGCCGCGCTCGACGCGTTTCGTCCCGGCGCCTTCGACCTCGTGCTGCTCGACATCGCGATGCCGGAACTCGACGGGATCGAGGCGCTGGCGCGCATCCGGGCACTGGAGGATGAAGCCGGCGTCCCGCCCGTCCCGGCGATCGCGGTGACGGCGAACGCGATGCAGCACCAGGTCGCGGAGTACCTGGAAGCGGGCTTTTCCGGCCATGTCGCCAAGCCCTTCCGCAAGGCGGCGCTGGCCGAGGAAATGGCCCGCCACGTCGAGGCGGGTTTGCGCGCCTCGGCCTGATTGCGCGACGCGAGGCCGGTGCTCAATTTGAGCAACGCAGTCAAATTGTTGATATGGAAGGAAACTCCCCTCGGCGTTAACCGCATGGCAAGTTTTTGCCGGCGCCGCCGCGCTCAGCCGCCGCGCGCGGCCCGCCTGCGCATCAGAACACCGGCGATGATCACCGAGACGGTGACGATGCCGATGATGATCGTCGCCAGCGCGTTCACGTCCGGGCTGACGCCGAGGCGGACCTTGGAGAAGATCACCATCGGCAGGGTCGAGGCGCCGGGGCCCGAGACGAAGCTGGCGATGACCAGATCGTCGAGCGAGAGCGTGAAGGCGAGAAGCCAGCCCGCGACAAGCGCCGGCGCGATCACCGGCAGTGTGATGTCGAAGAAGACCCGCACCGGCCCGGCGCCGAGGTCGCGCGCGGCTTCCTCGAGGCTTTCGTCCATGTCGCGCAGCCGCGACTGCGCGATGACGGCGACGAAGGCCGCGCAGAACGTGGTATGCGCGATGATGATCGTGGTCAGCCCCCGCCCCGCCGGCCAGCCGAGCGTCAGTTCCATCGAGACGAAGAGGAGAAGCAGCGACAGCCCGGTGATGACCTCGGGCATGACCAGCGGCGCGGTCGCCATCCCGGTCAGCAGGAGCCGGCCGCGGAACGAGCCGAAGCGGGTCAGCACGAAAGCCGCGAGGGTGCCGATCACCGTCGCCACCGTGGCCGAGGCGAAGGCCACCTGCAGGCTGATCCAGGCCGCGCCGAGGATCTGCCGGTCGCGGATCAATTCGCCATACCAGCGGGTCGAGAACCCGCCCCAGACGGTCACCAGCCGGCTTTCGTTGAACGAGAAGACGACGAGCGAGATGATCGGCGCGTAGAGGAAGACGAAGCCCGCGACCACCGCCATGGGCAGGAACCAGCCGCGGCCCATCAGTCGAGCTCCCGCCGGTTCTGGATCGATTGCAGCCACATGATCGGCGCGACGACCAGGACCAGCATGACGATGGCGACTGCCGAGGCAACGGGCCAGTCACGGCTGGAGAAGAACTCGTCCCATAGAACCCGGCCGATCATCAGCGTGTCCGGCCCGCCGAGCAGCGCCGGGATCACGTATTCGCCGATCGCCGGGATGAAGACCAGCATCGAGCCGGCGATGATGCCGGGCATCGACAGGGGCAGGGTGACGGTGAAGAAGGTCACCATCGGCGAGGCGCCGAGATCCGCCGCCGCCTCCAGATGCGCGTCGTCCAGCTTCGTCAGGTTCGCATAGAGCGGCAGGATCATGAAGGGCAGGTAGGTGTAGACGATCCCGATCAGCACCGCGAAATCGGTCTGCAACATCACCAGCGGCGTGTCGATCACGCCCATGCTCATCAGCATGTTGTTGATAACCCCCTCGCGGCGCAGGAAGCCCATCCAGGCGTAGACGCGCAGCAGGAACGAGGTCCAGAAGGGCAGGATCACCATCAGCAGAAGGATCGACCGGCGCGGCTCGGGCGAGCGGGCGATGTAGTAGGCGATCGGGTAGCCGATCAGGAGCGCGAAGACGGTCGAGATAACCGCGATCCGGATCGAGGAGAAATAGGCGTTGCGATAGAGCGCGTCCTCGAAGAGGAAGCGGTAGTTCTGCAGGCCCGCGATGATCTCGAGCTCGCCCTCGGGCCCGCGCTCGAAGAGCGGCGTGTAGGGCGGCCGGGCGATGATCACCTCGGCCAGCGAGATGCGGCCGAGGACGAAGAAGGGAACCAGGAAGAAGACCAGGAACCACAGCATCGGCACGGCGATGACCAGCGTGCGCCCGCTGATCCCCAGCCAGCCCAGGACGCGGGCGGAGCCGCGCCAGGCCGCGCTTTCGGTCACTGCGCTCATTCGGTCAGCACCCGTGCCGCGGAGGGCGACCAGCTGGCGAAGACCGGCTCGTCCCAGCTGATCGGGTCCTCGTCGCGCAGCTGGCTCGACTGCGTGACGCGGATCACCCGGCCGCTTTCCAGCTTCACGCGGAAGTTGGACATGTGGCCCATGTAGCCGACCTCCTGCACGACGCCGGGCACGACATTGGCGGTGTTCTCGGGGCGCGCGCGGCTGAGCCCGATACGTTCGGGACGCAGCGCGATCCAGACCTGCTGGTTGCGGTTCAGCCCCGGGCGCGGCAGCGTCACCAGCGGACCCGCCTCCTCGGTGCGGATGCGCATCAGGTCCGGCGCGGCCGTGTCCACCTGGCCCTCGAACAGGTTCACCGAGCCGATGAAATCGGCGACGAACTTCGAATTCGGTTCCTCGTAGATCTCGCGCGGCTCGCCGACCTGGCGGATCTTGCCCTCGTCCATCACGCCGATGCGGGTGGCGAGCGTCATCGCCTCGTCCTGGTCGTGGGTGACGACGATGAAGGTGACGCCCAGCGTCTCCTGGATGCGGATCAGTTCGAACTGGGTCTCCTCGCGCAGCTTCTTGTCGAGCGCGCCGAGGGGCTCGTCGAGCAGCAGAAGCTTCGGCTGCTTGATGAGCGACCGCGCGAGCGCCACCCGCTGCCGCTGCCCGCCCGAGAGCTGGTGCGGCTTGCGCCGGGCGAAGGCTTCGAGCTTCACCAGCTTCAGCATCTCGGCGACGCGCGCATAGGCCTCGCGTTTCGGCTTCCCCTCGCGCAGGAGGCCATAGGCCACGTTCTTCTCGACCGTCATGTGCGGAAAGAGCGCATAGGACTGGAACATCATGTTCGTCGGCCGCTTGTCGGGCGGTACGCCCGACATGTCCTGCCCGTCGATCAGGACCTGCCCCTCGGTCGGGACCTCGAACCCGGCGAGCATGCGCAGAAGCGTGGACTTGCCGCAGCCCGAGCCGCCGAGCAGGCAGAAGAGCTCGCCCCGGAAGATGTCGAGGCTGACGTCGTCGACCGCGGTGAAGACACCGAACCGCTTGGTGATGCCGCGGATCGAGATGAAGGGCTCCGCGCCCGGGTCGCGCCAGGGCTTGGTGTCGGCGGCAAGGGCCTTGGCCGGGGCGGGCTGGGTCATGCGGGGCTCGACCATCGAGAAACCCCGCCTGCCGGGGGCAGGCGGGGCGGGGCTGGGGTTACTGGCCGGTGCGCACGCGCGTCCAGAGCCGGGTGACGAGCCGGTCGGTGCGGCTGTCATAGGTCACGCCGGTGAACAGCGTCTCGGCCACCTCCGCGGTCGGGAAGATGGCGGGGTCGTTGAAGATCTCCTCGTCGACGAATTCCCACGAGGCCCGGTTGGCATTGGGGAACCAGACATAGTTGGTGATCGCCGCGCTGACCTCGGGCTCCATGATGAAGTTGATGAAGGCATGGGCGTTTTCGGGATTGGGCGCATCCTCCGGGATGGCCAGCATGTCGAACCACTGCATCGCGCCCTCGGCCGGGATGGCGTACCAGACATTGACCCCGCGCCCGGCCTCCTCGGCCCGTTCGGCGGCCTGCAACACGTCGCCCGACCAGCCGACGGCGACGCAGATCTCGCCATTCGCCAGGTCCGAGATGTATTGCGAGGAGTGGAAGTAGCGCACCGTGTCGCGCACCGAAAGGAGCAGGTCGGCCGCGGCCTCGAAATCCTCCGCCGCCGTGGATTGCGGGTCGAGGCCCAGCCAGGCCATCGCCGCCGGGAACATGTCGGTGGGCGAATCGAGCCAGGAGATGCCGCAATCGGCCAGCTTCCCGGCGACCTCGGGGTCGAAGACCATGGCCCAGGTATCGACGTCGAAATCCTCGCCGAGGCGCTCGGCCACCATGTCGATGTTGTAGCCGATGCCGGTCGTGCCCCACATGTAGATGACGGCATGCTCGTTGCCGGGATCATGGGTGGCGGCGGCGGCCATCAGCGCCTCGTCCATGTTGACAAGGTTCGGCAGCAGGTCGCGGTTGAGCGGCATGTAGACCCCGGCCGCGATCTGGCGCTGCATGAAGGTCGCGGTCGGCACGACGACGTCGAAACCCGACGAGCCGGCCAGCAGCCGCGCCTCGAGCGTGTCGTTGCTGTCGTAGACGTCGTAGACGACGCGGATGCCGGTCTTTTCGGTGAACTGTTCCAGCACCTCGTCGGTGATATAGTCGGACCAGTTGAACACGTTGACCACGCCCTGCGCCGTGGCCGTGCCGGCCAGCGCGGTCAGCGCGAGCGCGGCGGAGGTGAGGGGGATCGCCTTGCGACCTTGCATGTTGATGTCTCCCTGTTCTGGCCGGCGCGACAGGCGCGACCGGTGCATTGCCGCGGCAGGCTGGCGGAATTTGATCAAAATATCAAGTCCGATTCCCGCCTCTGCCTGCCGCGCGCGATCACGAGATGGCCAGTATCGGCCCGCATGGCGAGACTAGTTGCGGTTCGATCCGCGGGCAAGCGCCGCGACCCGCCCGGGGGCTCATGCATGCCGCGAACGCAGCACGGATGCCGCAAGGTTGTGCAGCGCGGAGACGGCGAGATCGGCGCCGATCCGGCCGAGACGACGCCTCCTCCCCTCCGGGGCGCGCTACCGGCGTGTTCGGTGACCGCGGTGATGCGCGTCGAGCGTCAGCATGACAAGGATGAATGGAAGCGGCATCCGCCCGCGCATCAGCCGGCGAGGGTCGCGGCGATCCGGTCGGCGAGTTGGTCGGGCATCGCGAAGAAGGGCGAATGCGACGCGGTCAGTTCGCTCACCCGGTCCCTCGGCAGGTGCCGGGCCATGCGGCGCTGGTAGGCGGGCGGGATCGTGCGGTCATCGGTGCAGACGATGTAATATGCCGGGATCGCGTCGAGCGCGGGGTCCAGGTGCAGCGGCGTCGCCTGCGGGGCGATGGCCTGCGGGCCCAGATGCGCGCGGGCGAAGGCCACCGCCGCGGCCGGGCAGTCATGGTAGAAGACGCGCTCCTGCCAGTCCTCGGCGATGGTGAAGCTCAGCCCGTCGCCGGCGCGCCGGATTGCCGGCAGGAGCGGCTGCTCGGGCCAGGCGGCGCGCATCTCGGCCAGCGAGCGGCCGGATTCGGGCAGATAGGCGCAGAGATAGATCAGCTTGGCGACCTTCTCCGGCGCGCGCAGGGCGGCGGCGGTGATCGGGTAGCCGGCCATCGAATGGCCCAGAAGCGCGGCGCGGCCGCCGATGCCGTCGATCGCGGCCAGGATCGCCTCGGCATAGAGGTCGAGCGTGACCTCGGCGAGCGGCGTCGGGTCCCGCCCGTGCCCCGGCAGGTCGATCGCTTTCGCCGCGATCCCGCGCGCGGCGAGTTCCGGCAGGAGGTCGCGCCAGCACCAGGCGCCGTGGCAGGAGCCGTGGACCAGCAGCAGCGGCGGCGAGGGTCCGGCCATCCGTTCAGGCCGCCAGATGGCCGGTCTCGGTGATGAAGGCGTTGAGGATCGCGGCATAGGCCTCGGGCTGGTCGACGCAGGGCAGGTGCCCCGAGCCGCGAATGAGCGCGAAGCGGCTGCCGGGGATCAGATCGACCGTCTCGCGCACCAGGTCCGGCGGGGTGGAGCCGTCCTCGGACCCGGCGATGCCCAGCGCCGGCAGCCGCAGCCCCGAGGTCGGCGTGTAGAAATCGGTTCCGGCGATGGCCGCGGCGCAGCCGGCATAGCCCTCGGCGGGCGTGCGTTCCAGCATGTGGCGCCAGGCCGCGCATTCGTCGCTTGCGCGGAAGGCGGGCGGGAACCAGCGTTCGAGGACCGCCTCCGAGAGCCCCGAGACGCCCTTGCGCTCGACCGTGGCGATGCGGTCGGCCCACATCTCGGGCGTGGCGATCTTGGCGGCGGTGTTCGACAGGACCAGCGCCCGAACCTGGTCGATGCGCTTGACCGCCAGCCCCTGCGCCACCATGCCGCCGATGGAGAGGCCGACCAGCAGCACCTCGCGCAGGCGCAGATGGTCCAGTAGCCGCTCGAGGTCGCGCACCAGCGCGCCCATCGCATAGGGGCCGGGCGGCGCGTCCGAGAGGCCGTGCCCGCGCATGTCGTAGCGCAGGATCCTGAGGCCCGCGGGCATGAGCGGCACGACCTTGTCCCAGAGCCGCAGATCGGTGCCGAGCGAGTTGGCGAACACGACCGGCGCCCCGTCATCGGGCCCGTCGATCCGGTAGTGCAGGCG
>SLPP01000272.1 GCA_007131945.1 Paracoccaceae bacterium
GGTTTCCACAGGGGAGAAGGAAATGGACGGAAACGATCAAGCACGCAGCGGCGGATGCCCCGTCATCCACGGCGCCAACACCACGACCGGCCACACGGTCATGGACTGGTGGCCGAAGGCGCTGAACCTCGACATCCTGCACCAGCACGACACCAAGTCGAACCCGCTCAAGGGCTTCGACTACCGCGAGGAGGTCAGGAAACTCGACTACGAGGCGCTGCGCAAGGACCTCACCGACCTGATGACCGACAGCCAGGACTGGTGGCCGGCCGATTACGGCCATTACGGCGGGCTGATGATCCGCATGTCCTGGCACGTGGCCGGCACCTACCGGCTGGCCGATGGCCGCGGCGGGGCGGGTACCGGCAACCTGCGCTTCGCGCCGCTGAACTCCTGGCCCGACAACGGCAACCTGGACAAGGCGCGCCGCCTCCTTTGGCCGATCAAGAAGAAATACGGCAACCGGCTGAGCTGGGCCGACCTGCTGGCGCTGGCCGGCACCATCGCCTACGAATCGATGGGCCTGAAGACCTATGGTTTCGCCTTCGGCCGCGAGGACATCTGGCACCCCGAGAAGGACATCTACTGGGGCGCCGAGCGCGAATGGCTGGCGCCCTCCGACAGCCGCTACGAGAATGTCGAGGATCCCTCGACGATGGAGAACCCGCTGGCCGCCGTGCAGATGGGGCTGATCTACGTCAATCCCGAGGGCGTGAACGGCAAACCCGACCCGCTGAAGACCGCGCTCCAGGTGCGCGAGACCTTCGCCCGCATGGCGATGGATGACGAGGAGACCGTCGCGCTGACCGCCGGCGGCCACACCGTGGGCAAGTGCCACGGCAACGGCCGCGCCGAGAACCTCGGTCCGGCGCCCGAGGCCGCCGGGCTCGAGGAGCAGGGCCTGGGCTGGATTAACCACGTCAGCCGCGGCGTCGGCCGCGATGCCGTGACCAGCGGGCTCGAGGGCGCCTGGACAACGCATCCGACCAAGTGGGACAACGGCTATTTCCACCTGCTGCTGAACCACGAATGGGAGCTGAAGAAGTCCCCCGCCGGCGCCTGGCAGTGGGAGCCGGTCGACATCAGGGAGGAAGACAAGCCCGTCGACCCCGAGGATCCGACGAAGCGCGTCAACCCGATGATGACCGACGCCGACATGGCGATGAAGATGGACCCGATCTACCGGGAAATCTCCGAGCGGTTCTACAAGAATCCGGAACTCCTCGACGACGCCTTCGCCCGCGCCTGGTTCAAGCTGACGCACCGCGACATGGGCCCGAAGGACCGCTACATCGGCCCCTGGGCGCCGAAGGAAGACCTGATCTGGCAGGACCCGGTGCCGAAGGGCCCGACCGGCTACGACGTCGCCGCGGTCAAGGCCAAGATCGAGGGCAGCGGGCTCACGCTCGCCGAGATGGTCGCCACCGCCTGGGACAGCGCCCGCACCTTCCGCCAGTCCGACTATCGCGGCGGCGCCAACGGCGCGCGCATCCGCCTCGCGCCGCAGAAGGACTGGGAGGGCAACGAGCCCGAGCGGCTGGCACGCGTGCTCTCGGTCCTCGAGCCGATCGCGCAGGAGACGGGCGCCAGCCTCGCCGACGTGATCGTGCTCGCCGGCAATCTCGGCGTCGAGAAGGCGGCGAGGGCCGCGGGCGTCGAGATCGAGGTGCCGTTCCATCCCGGCCGCGGCGACGCGACCGACGCGATGACCGATGCCGAGAGCTTCGACGTGCTCGAGCCGCTGGCCGACGGGTTCCGCAACTGGATGAAGAAGGACTATGTCGTCACGCCCGAGGAGATGCTCCTTGACCGGGCGCAGCTGATGGGCCTGACCGCGCCCGAGATGACCTGCCTGCTCGGCGGCATGCGCGTCATGGGCACCAACCACGGCGGCACCGGGCACGGCGTCTTCACCGACCGCGAGGGGGCGCTGACGACCGATTTCTTCGTCAACCTCACCGACATGGCCTATCGCTGGGAGCCGAAGGGTAAGAATCTCTACGAGCTCGTCGACCGCAAGTCGGGCCAGGCGAAATGGACCGCGACGCGGGTCGATCTCGTCTTCGGGTCGAACTCGATCCTGCGCGCCTATGCCGAGCTCTACGCCCAGGACGACAGCGCCGAGAAGTTCGTGCGCGACTTCGTCGCCGCCTGGACGAAGGTGATGAACGCCGACCGGTTCGACCTGAACTGACGGCGCGGCGGAGCGGAAGACGGACGGCGCCCCGATCCTTCGGGGCGCCGTTCCCCGTTCCGGGGGGAAGCCTCACGCCCCCCGCCACGCCCCGCCCATGCGCCGTCCGGTTGCTCTGTGGGGGAGGCGCAGCTCTACCGGGGGCGGGCTGCTCAATTTGAGCAGGTCACTTAAATATCTCATCAATATGGAAAAAATGAAATTTGGAAACCATCTGGAGACCCTTTCCCGGGCCTCGGCCGGGGTCGGATTCCGGACCGGGTCGGGACCAGGCCGCCGCGGCAGGCCTCGAATCCGGTCGCCCGGCGCCGCAGGCGCTTACCAGACGCGGCAGGCGCGTTACGTGACGCCGCGTCGCGCCGCCGCGCGAAAGTTTCATTGTGGTTAATTTCTCGGGACTTGCAAATAATATCAGTTACTTGACGAACGGTCCGCCAGCGGACCGCCGCGTTTTCGGCGCCGTTCGGGTACGGCTCGGGCGCGATCGATGCGGCCGCCGGCCTCAGGCCAGGAGCCGGTCGCCGTCATGCCCGCGGATCGTCGCGCCGACGATCTGCCCGACCGGTCCGGGCCGGGCGAAGGCGACCTCGGCGAACTGTTCGGTGCGTCCCAGATGCGGGCTCTCCATCAGCACCGCATGCGCGCGACCGACCTGCGCGGCCAGATGCGCCTCTGCCCGCGCCGCGCCCGCCGCGCGCAGCCGAGCCGCCCGTTCGCGGATCGCCGGCCCCGGCACCTGCGGCATGCGCGCCGCCGGCGTCCCCTTGCGCGGGCTGTAGGGGAAGACATGCAGCCAGGTCAGGCCGCAGTCCTCGACCAGCTTCAGCGAGTTCTCGAACATCGCCTCGGTTTCGGTCGGAAAGCCGGCGATGATGTCGGCGCCGAAGACGATATCGGGCCGCAGGCGCCGCGCCGCCTCGCAGAAGGCGATCGCGTCGTCGCGCAGATGGCGCCGCTTCATCCGCTTGAGGATCAGGTCGTCGCCCGCCTGCAGGCTGAGATGCAGATGCGGCATCAGGCGCGGCTCGGTCGCGATCGCCTCCATCAGCGCCGGATCGGCCTCGATCGAATCGATCGAGCTGATCCGCAGCCGCTTCAGGTCCGGCACCAGCCGCAGGATGCGGCGCACCAGATCGCCCAGCCGCGGCCGCGCCGGCAGGTCGGCTCCCCAGCTGGTCAGGTCAACCCCGGTCAGCACCACCTCGTTGTAGCCCCGCCCGACCAGCCGCCGGATCTGCTCGACCACCACCCCGGCGGGGACCGAGCGCGAATTCCCGCGGCCATAGGGGATGATGCAGAAGGTGCAGCGATGGTCGCAGCCGTTCTGCACCTGGACATAGGCGCGCGCACGGGTGCCGAAGCCGTCGATCAGGTGGCCCGCCGTCTCCGCGACGCTCATGATGTCGTCGACCTGCACGCGCTCGGTCGCGCCGATCAGGTCGGGCGCGAGCCCGGCCCAGGTCGATGGCTGCATCTTGGCATGGTTGCCGATCACCCGCGTCACCTCGGGCATGGCGGCGAAGGTCTCGGGCTCGGTCTGCGCCGCGCAGCCGGTGACGATGATCGGCGCCTCGGGATGCGCGCGGCGCAGGCGCCGGATTTCCTGGCGCGCCTTGCGCACCGCCTCGGCGGTGACCGCGCAGGTATTGACGACCACCGCGTCGCGCAGTCCCGCCCGGGCGGCCAGCGCCTTCATCGCCTCGGTCTCGTAGGCGTTGAGCCGGCAGCCGAGCGTGGCGAAGACCGGCGCGGTCATGCCAGGCCCGCGAGGAAACCGGCGCCGAGCCTGCCCTCGAAGACATGCGCGACCGGCCCGCTCAGCCAGACCCCGTCATCGCGCTGCTCGACCTGCAGCTCGCCGCCATCGGCGACGATCGCGACGCGCCGGCCGGTCAGGCCGCGCCCCCGCGCCGCAACCGCCGCCGCGCAGGCGCCCGAGCCGCAGGCGAGCGTGATGCCCGTGCCGCGTTCCCAGACCCGCATGCGCAGCCGGTCGGGGCCGAGGCGGCTGACGAATTCCACGTTCGTGCCATCGGGGAAGAGCGGGTCGCGCTCGACCTCCGGTCCGCGCACCGAGAGCGCCACGGCTTCGGCATCGGCGACGAGGAAGACGCAATGCGGGTTGCCCATGCCCACCGCCACCGGGCCGCCGGCAAGCGGCAGATGCGCCGGATCGACCGCGCGGGCAAGCGGGATCTCGCGCCAGTCGGTCACCGGCGCGCCCATGTTGACCCAGATCGCGCCGTCGCGCCGCTCGGCCGCCAGTTCGCCGCGTGCGGTGCGGATCTCGAGCCGGTCGCGCCCGGTCTCCTCCATCACCAGCGCCGCGGCGCAGCGCGTGGCGTTGCCGCAGGCCCCGGCCCGCGTGCCGTCGGCGTTCCAGAAATCGAGGATGAGCGGCCCGCCGGCCTCGCCGCGCAGCTCGGCCAACTGGTCGAAGCCCACGCCGCGATGCCGGTCGCCGAGCGCGCGCGCCAGCGCAGGCGTCGTCATCGCCTCGCGCCCGCGCGAGTCGATCAGCACGAAGTCGTTGCCCGCCCCGTGCATCTTGCGAAAGGAGAGGCCGCCCTGGCCCGGCATCCGGTTCATGCGGCGCATATAGTCGAAGCGGGGAGGCCATGCCAGAGCCACGCACCCCCGCCCCGTTTTCACCCTTGACCCCGTGCCCGCTTCTTTCTACTACCCGGCCGGTGCGGGCCCGTAGCTCAGTGGTAGAGCAGTTGACTTTTAATCAATTGGTCGGAGGTTCGAATCCTCCCGGGCTCACCAATAAATCATAGACTTAGAAAAAGATTGCCCCGCCACCCCAAGCCTGTTTTGTTCTGGGGTAACGTCAGGGGTAACAATTGGCGATTTTGGCTCAACGAGAAGAAATTCGTGTTCGTTGTGGGCGGGGTGTCAACGGAGGGCAGCCGTCCACCAAGGCTCACGGTAGGTGTACGTCGAAATCGGGTCGCCGAAGATCTGCGCGGTGTGCGGCGCGGGCGTTGGTGAGAAGCGCAAGCTTGCCGTCGAAGAGCCGGGCCTCGGCGAGGGGGACCTCATCCACGCTCCAGCTGAAACGGTCGGCGTGCAGGTCGGCTTTGAGGAAGCGCGTCATCTCGGCTTCGGCCATCGCGCGGGAGAAACGGCTGTAGGCGTCGCGGTCGGAGGCGCGGCGGCCGCGGGCGGTCTGGCCGTCCGGACCCAAATCCTCCACCGGAGGATTTGCCGCTCCGCGGTCCGGTCCGAACTCCTGGGCATTGAGTTTGGCAACCATCTGCTCGGCCATGGCCTCGAGTTGATCGATGCGGGCGCGGCGTCGTTCGGACTGCTCGGCCGCGCGCAGGGGATCATGGGCGACGATCAGGCGGTGGCCGGTGAAGCGGCTCTCGGCCAGCCCGGCCTCGTCGAAGGTGA